>NZ_JASPJR010000040.1:0-701 GCF_030232065.1 Corynebacterium sp. MSK032
GACTGTTCGTTGGGCGTGGACGAGGCAGCGTTGGATGCGTGTTGTTGGCCAGCAGTGGTGGATGGCTGATTGGGCACCTTGTCCGCCGTCTGTGACTGCGATTAGTGGTGCGGCAATGGGGCGTAGGAGTTCGGTGTAGGCGGCGGTGGTTTCGTGTCTGGCCCAGGTCCAGTTGATGACGTGGGTTTTACTGGCTGCGATCAGGAGGCATCCGGACTTTAGATAGGTCGCGTCGAGGAAGATTTGGTCATGGATGCGGAATGAGTCGATGGTGGGTGTGGGGATGATCCACCAGCACCATCGGAATCGGTGGTGCATGGTTTGCCTGGTTACGCCATGGTGTGCGGCGAAGGTGGTTAGAGATTGGGTGCCGGTGGCCCATTGGATGAACAAAGCCATGGTGGCGGTGTTTTTGTTGTGGGTTTGGGTGTTGCGGGTAAAGGAGTGTCCGCAGTGGGTGCAGCGCCAACGGGTGGTTGATTTGCTGGTGGTGCCGTTTTTCTTTGTGTTGTTGCCGCATAGTGGGCAGCTGGGGCGGTTGGTGGTCATCCTTTAATCCAACCGGTGTGCGGTTAGCACAAATGTGGCCGGAGGTGCGGGATGGTGTGGGTAATAGCTTTCGGGGAGCTATTCTTTGGTGATTTGTGGTGTGTGGTCTGGGGTTATGGTGGCATGCGGACACACTTTTCTTTACTTAACCC
>NZ_JASPJR010000041.1:0-678 GCF_030232065.1 Corynebacterium sp. MSK032
GCCGCCACACCACCAGCAACCCCCGCACCGATGCCGGCAAAACCCTCTACCGCCTAGCCCTGAAACTCACTCGCATCACCGACCTTGACCAAGCATCCACATGGGTCGCCCACCTGCACGAATTCGACCACACCTACCGGGAATGGATGAACGAGAAAACCACCATCAAAGACCCTGCTACCGGCGCCTACACCAAGGTCTACACCCACCAACGCGTCCGAGCGGCCTATCAATCATTGCTATCTCTGCACCGCAGAGACCTGCTGTTTACCTACCTGCAACCCCCACCAACAACCATCGACCCCGACAACCTTGCAGCAACAACAAACAGCCTCGAAGGTGGCATCAACGCCCCCATAAAAGAACTAGCCCGCAGACACCGCGGACTATCACTACCGCATCAACGCACAGTGATGGATTGGTGGCTGTATCTACATACAGAAGTCCCTGACGATCCGGTCAAGATCGCCAGGGACCAACGATGGGGTCAAGACGCACTTTCCACAGCAACAGACCTGATCACCCACAACACCACAGCCACTACCAATGACATCGGTGCACCAGCAGAATACGACACCGCCATCGACACCAGCTACCAACACAACCTCGGCATCCAAAAAGGCTGGATCAAATAACCGCAACACGCCCGGAAAAGACACACTTTTCTTTACTTAACCC
>NZ_JASPJR010000042.1:0-622 GCF_030232065.1 Corynebacterium sp. MSK032
GGACAACGCATAGTGGTGGGGCGATGTTTTTGAGTAGTTGGGTGTAGGCGTGGGCGGTTTCGCGTTGTGTCCAGTGCCATGCGATGACGTGGTCGTGGCTGGCTGCCACAAGTAAGCAGCCAGCGTCGGTGTAGGTGCCGTCGATGAAGATTTGGTCGTAGACCCGGTTGGGATCGGGGGTGTTAGGGACATCGATAAGCCACAATGAGGTGAACCGGCGGTCGAGTGTGCGCCGGGAGACATTCAAGGTGTCGGCCACCTTGGTTAAAGAAGCAGTGCCGGTGACGTAGGTGTGAAACGCTTTGAAATCCCGGGTGTGGGTCTGATCGGGGCGGTGTCGTGTTGTTGAGCATCCGCAGTCAGGGTTTTTGCATCGCCACCTGGTTGTCCCTTTGGTTGTGGTGCCGTTTTTCTTCATTTGCCCAGCGCATATAGGGCATCGGGGTCTGTTTGGAGTCACCCAGAAAGACAACCAGGCCCCTGTTACCACATGCAGGAGCCATTCCGGTGGATTGAGCAAGAAACGGGCCTGAATAAGGTCTGGAACCTTATATAAGCCCGTTTTATGCGGCCTGACCAGCAAATAGGCTGAAAATCAGACACACTTTTTGTCACTTAACCC
>NZ_JASPJR010000043.1:0-514 GCF_030232065.1 Corynebacterium sp. MSK032
ACCGCACGATCATTGGCTTCGGCTGGGCGAAGTGAAATATTGGCATCATGAGTCCAGCGTTTTCCACGTGGCTTGGGCACCCCTGCGAGAAGCGAGCGGGGTTTACGCCCTGGCCGGGTAGTCCGGCAGGACTTTTCAAACACAAGTTCTTTGCGCAAGCTGCCTGCCCCTTGTACGTAAAGGGCCTGGTAAATCGACTCGTGGCTAATAGTCATGGACGTATTATCACCCCACAGTGCAGCCAACCTGCCACTGGCCTGACGCGGCGAGGCGCCACGGTTGAGCAGATTGACAACCTGGGCGCGCAAAAATCGATTGTCATCGAGTTTGCGCGGCTTTGGACGAGCAAGACGCCCGCGGCTGGCCTGATCAGCGTGATAGGCATCGTAGATACCATCGACGCTGTTGCGTGCGATTTCACGACTGATAGTGGATTGACTACGACAGACTATCTGGGCGATACGCCGGTGCGAATGACCTGCCCGCAGGCAATCGGCAATAAGTAAGCGTTCCG
>NZ_JASPJR010000044.1:0-500 GCF_030232065.1 Corynebacterium sp. MSK032
ACCTCACCGGCATTCGGAGTTTGGCTGATGTCGCTAAGATGATAGTCCCGCTAAACCAACCAGTAGCTCTACCTCCAGGAGGAAACACACGACGCTGCACCTAAATGCATTTCGGGGAGAACCAGCTATCACGGAGTTTGATTGGCCTTTCACCCCTACCCACAACTCATCCCCTCAGTTTTCAACCTAAGTGGGTTCGCGCCTCCACAGAGTCTTACCTCTGCTTCACACTGGCCATGGGTAGATCACCCCGCTTCGGGTCCAGGACATGCCACTGACAACACACTAGTTAGTATTCGCTTTCGCTACGACTACCCCACCAAACGGGTTAACCTCGCGACATGCCGCTGACTCGCAGGCTCATTCTTCAAAAGGCACGCCATCACCCCACAAAAAAGGGCTCTGACGGATTGTAAGCACATGGTTTCAGGTACTATTTCACTCCCCTCCCGGGGTACTTTTCACCATTCCCTCACGGTACTAATCCGCTATCGGTCATA
>NZ_JASPJR010000045.1:0-462 GCF_030232065.1 Corynebacterium sp. MSK032
TTGTGGTGGTTTGTGTGTGGTGTGTGGGTGTTGTGTGAGAACTGGATAGTGGACGCGAGCATCTTGTTTTTCTGTAAGTTCGATTTTGTCAAGCAGTTTTTCTGTTTGTGATTGTTCTTAGTTATTTGTTTGTGTGTTGTGTTGTAAGGGCGCATGGTGGATGCCTTGGCATAGTAGGCCGATGAAGGACGTGAGAGGCTGCGATAGGCCTCGGGGAGCTGCCAACTGAGCGTTGATCCGAGGGTGTCCGAATGGGGAAACCTGGCCGTCGTTGTGGGCGGTCGCCGTTAGATGAATTCATAGTCTAATTGGTGGTTACGCGGGGAAGTGAAACATCTCAGTACCCGTAGGAGTAGAAAACAATTGTGATTCCGTTAGTAGTGGCGAACGAACGTGGATGAGGCTAAACCGCGTGCGTGTGATACCTGGCAGGGTTTGCGTGCGTGGGGTTGTGGGGATGCA
>NZ_JASPJR010000046.1:0-365 GCF_030232065.1 Corynebacterium sp. MSK032
GTTTGCAGCCAGTTGAGGAATTACTAACTCGGCGGCATCGCTTCCAGGCACGGTGACTGTTTGAGCTTTCAGCGCTGCAAAAATGTCGTCTACCAGCGGGGTGGGGTCTTTACGTGTGCGCTTGATCATCCAGTTCAGCACTCGTTGGTATCCGGCTCTTTTTAGCCCCTGCGGTCCCTTGTAATGGATCAATAATTCCAGGATTGGCGTGCGAGTCAGAGTGCTACCAGCAAAAACTCGTTCCAGGCTGGGATAGATCTGGGTGAGGATACTGCGAAGCCGATTGATAGTGCGAGTGCAATCGCGGGCGATGTCATCATCGAAGCCGGACAGCATCTTTAGGGCGGAGAGTACCTCATCATTGC
>NZ_JASPJR010000047.1:0-349 GCF_030232065.1 Corynebacterium sp. MSK032
GAACGAACGTGGATGAGGCTAAACCGCGTGCGTGTGATACCTGGCAGGGTTTGCGTGCGTGGGGTTGTGGGGATGCATTGTGCAGGGTCTGCTAGTCCTGCGTTGTGTTGTGTGGGTGTAGCGGAAGTGGATTGGAATGTCCTGCCGTAGACGGTGAGAGTCCGGTACGTGAAACACCCGTGCGTGCAATTGGTGTGTTGCCCGAGTAGCAGCGGGCTCGTGGAATCTGCTGTGAATCTGCCGGGACCACCCGGTAAGCCTAAATACCTGCTTATGACCGATAGCGGATTAGTACCGTGAGGGAATGGTGAAAAGTACCCCGGGAGGGGAGTGAAATAGTACCTGAAAC
>NZ_JASPJR010000048.1:0-332 GCF_030232065.1 Corynebacterium sp. MSK032
CTGGAACAACGCCATACCCATCTCGTTTTCTAGGAGCTCATCATGTCTCCGGAGCATTCCATCGACATATTCCTTGGTCTAGACGTCGGCAAATCCGAACACCACGCCTGCGCCTTAGACCGTGATGGTAACAAGGTCTTTGACAAACCGTTGCCTCAACTCGAATCCGAACTAGCAGGCGTTTTTCACCAGCTTCAGAAGCTAGGCACCGTGCTCGTGATCGTCGACCAACCCAACACCATCGGCGCACTACCAATTGCTGTAGCCCGGGACTGCGGTTGCGAAGTCGGATACCTGCCAGGTCTTGCGATGCGCAAAGCTGCAGATCTCTA
>NZ_JASPJR010000049.1:0-330 GCF_030232065.1 Corynebacterium sp. MSK032
AGCATATATTTCTCTGAAACCTAGAGGTCAACCACTACAAATCACCGAATCCAGACACACTTTCTGTCGTTTAACCCTACTTTTTGCCGCGGTTCAGGGTTGATAGCCAAAGAGTGCGTCCAGTTCTCAAGGTAGCGACTAGTCAGGCCCCAACTGCGGCAGCACCACAGCCCGGAGTTACGTGGCAAAACTGTCAACCCGAAAACTCCGGGGCTGCAAATGTGAAACTGTGTGAGTTTATGACACTTTCAAGCCGGTAGGGTCAGGCGGTCATTGCATCATGGATAACACCAGAGATTACCTCCCGGGGAGTTAACCCGTCGAGCACTA
>NZ_JASPJR010000004.1:0-170336 GCF_030232065.1 Corynebacterium sp. MSK032
ATCCGGAAAGGGCCCATGAGATAAAAAGGGCCCACCCGGCGACACACCGAGCGGACACACTTTTTGTCACTTAACCCTTCGTCGCGTCCTAGCTCCATCAAAAAAGCTCCCCTGCGCGGGGAGCTTTTTCATGTCCAACGTTGAAAATGCGGGTTAAGTAGCACAACAGGCGAACCGAAACTGACAACCCCAAAAGTTACGGGCTGCAGATGTGAAACTGTGCAAGTTTATGACACCTTCAGGCTATTTTTCAGGCCATTTTTGACATAAACGCAGTCAGTAACTCGGATCGCCAAGCGACCTGCTGGCGCCAGCCAGAAACGCAGCCACTACCGACAGGCACCTAGATAATCAGCAGACCTACTTCAGCTGCTCCATGCGCTGTGCAATCGACTCGAGCAGGGACTGCCAGGAGTCCACGAACTTCTCCACGCCCTCGCGCTCCAGAACAGCGAAGACGTCATCGAGGTCGATGCCAATCTCGCTGAGCTGAGTCATAACGGCATTGGCTGCTTCCCCCTGGCCGCTGACGGCGTCGCGAACCTCGCCCTCGAAGCCCGCGGCAGCACGCAGCGTCTTCTCCGGCATGGTATTCACAGTCTGCGGTGCAGCCAGCTCAGTGACGTAGAGGGTGTCCGGGTAAGCCGGGTTCTTCACACCGGTCGAAGCCCACAGCAGGCGCTGCGGCTTAGCACCGGCGTTTTCCAGCTGTGCCCAGCGAATATTCTGCGCCGAGAAAGTCTCCTCGAACTTGGCGTAAGCTGCACGGGCATTGGCCAGACCAGCCTTGCCGCGCAGAGCCAGGGCCTCCTCGGAGCCGATCTTGTCCAGGCGAGCATCGATTTCGGTGTCAACGCGGGAAACAAACAGCGACGCAACAGAGTGAACCGAAGCCAGGTCTACGCCGTTGTCCTTCGCACGCTCAATGCCCTCGATGAACGCATCAATGACCTGCAGGTAGCGCTCCACCGAGAAAATCAGGGTGACGTTTACCGAGATTCCCTCGGACAGAGCCTGGGTGACAGCCGGCAGGGAAGCATCGGTCGCCGGAATCTTAATCATCGCATTCTGCTTGCCGACGCGCTCCCAGAGCTTACGGGCCTGCGCAATCGTGGCCTCGTAGTTGTCGGCGTAGCGAGGATCGACCTCGATGGAAACACGGCCATCGACACCGTCGGTTTCTTCGGATACACCAGCGAAAAGGTCACAGGCATCGCGGACGTCGTCGATTGCCATCGCGAACACAGCATCTGCCGGGTTCGCACCCTCTGCAGTGAGCTGCGCCAGCTGAGAGTCGTAATCCTCACCGGCGGTCATCGCCGAAGAGAAGATTGCCGGGTTAGTAGTGACACCGACAACCCGAAGCTCTTCAATAAGATTTTTCAAATCGCCCGAGGTGAGGCGCTGGCGCGAAAGATCGTCGAGCCACGCCGAAGTCCCTACCTTGGCGAGCGCTTCCATCGTGGTGTTTCCCATAGTGTTTAACGCCTTTCTGTCAATACCGCTTCGTTGCCTAAAGACTTCGCTAAAAGTTGTATGTCCTTAAACTACTGTGCGTCACAAACAATACTGGCGCTACCGGAGCGCGGTACGGTTTTCACAAATCCCGTCCCGACAACGGCCGATAGCTCCAGGTTTTAACACACTTACTTAGCAGCCTCGATGGACCCCTTGGCGGCATCGACAACAGCCTCTGCTGTGATGCCGAACTTCTCGAACAGCTCCTTGTACGGAGCCGATGCACCGAAGTGCTCCAGGGAGACAGCGCGACCAGCATCACCCAGGTGGCGGTACCACGGCATTGCAATACCGGCCTCAACCGAGACACGAGCGCGGACGGACTTCGGCAGAACCTGCTCGCGGTAGGCATCGTCCTGCTGCTCGAACCAGTCAAGACACGGAACGGAGACAACGCGGGCGCTGACGCCTTCCTCAGCCAGCTTGTCAGCAGCTTCGACAGCGAGGTGAACTTCCGAACCGGTAGCCATCAGGATGACGTCCGGGGTCTCCTTGGCGCCGTCGACAAGCACGTACGCACCACGACGGACGCCCTCAGCGGCCTTCTCCTTGGTACCTTCCAAGACCGGAACGTTCTGGCGGGTCAGGGCCAGAGCCTTCGGGCCTGCCTCGCCCTGAAGAACAGCGGCCCAAGCCTGAGCGGTCTCGTTAGCGTCAGCCGGGCGGACAGTGGACACACCCGGGATAGCGCGCAGCGAAGCCAGCTGTTCAACAGGCTGGTGCGTCGGACCGTCTTCGCCCAGACCAATGGAGTCGTGAGTCCAGACGTAAATAGGGGAGATGCCCATCAGCGATGCTAGGCGGACAGCCGGACGCATGTAGTCCGAGAAGATAAGGAAGGTGCCGCCGTACGGACGGGTGCCACCGTGGAGCAGAATGCCGTTGAGGATCGAGCCCATGGCGTGCTCACGGATACCGAAGTGCAGATTGCGGCCGTACGGGTCGGTGGTCCAGGTACCGGTGGTGATGGACTTCGGGCCGAAGGACGGCTCACCCTTCAGGACGGTGTTGTTGGAGCCAGCCAGGTCAGCCGAGCCACCCCACAGCTCCGGCAGGGTCTTGCCCAGTGCCTGCAGCGCGGCCTCAGAGGCCTTGCGGGTAGCAACGCCCTTCTCGTCCGGCTCCCAAGTCGGCAGCTCAGCGTCGAAGCCCTCCGGCAGCTCGCCAGCGGTCAGACGGTCCAGCAGAGCCTTGCGCTCCGGGTTAGCCGCAGCCCACTCGTCGAACTTGACCTGCCACTGTGCGTGAGCCTCAGCACCACGCTCAACCAGCTTGCGGGTGTGCTCAATGACCTCGTCAGCGACGTTAAAGCTCTTGTCGGTATCGAAGCCGAGAGCTTCCTTGATGCCGACAATCTCCTCGCCACCAAGAGCAGCACCGTGCGATGCGCCGGTGTTCATCTTCGTCGGAGCCGGGTAAGCGATCACAGTACGAACGCGAATGAAGGTCGGACGCTCCGTATCCTTCTTGGCCTCCTCGACAGCAGCCTCGAGTGCCGCGACGTCCTCGCCGCCGTCAACCTCAATGACCTGCCAGCCATAAGCACGGTAGCGGTCCGCGACATTCTCGGTGAAAGCAATGGTGGTGTCGTCCTCGATGGAGATGCCGTTGTCATCCCAGAAGACAATCAGGTTGCCCAGCTGCTGAGTGCCGGCCAGCGAGCCGGCCTCGGCAGTGACACCCTCCTGAACGTCACCATCAGAAGCGATGACGTACACGTAGTGATCGAACGGAGACTCACCCGGAGCAGCTTCCGGGTCGAACAGCCCACGTTCCCGTCGCGAAGCCATGGCAAAACCGACAGCCGACGCCAGCCCCTGACCCAGCGGGCCAGTGGTGATTTCCACGCCGTCAGTGTGGCCGTACTCCGGGTGACCCGGGGTGAGAGCGTCCCACGTACGCAGCGCCTTCAGGTCATCGAGCTCCAGGCCAAAACCGCCGAGGTAGAGCTGGACGTACTGCGTCAGAGAGGTGTGACCACAGGAGAGAATGAAACGGTCACGGCCAATCCACTTCGTATCCTTCGGGTCATGGCGCATAACGCGCTGGTAAAGAGAGTAAGCCAGCGGTGCGAGGCTCATCGCAGTGCCGGGGTGCCCCGAACCTGCCTTTTCAACGGCGTCTGCAGCCAGCACACGGGCCGTATCTACGGCCTTCGTATCCAAGTCAGACCAGTCCGAGGGGTAGTTGCGCACAACCCGTGCTTCATGCTCAGTCGACAGTGTCACGTGAATGACTCCTAGTATCCAAATGGATTAGTAAAATTCTCTTCCATACTAACTAGGATTGCGCGCTCCGGGTTCAAACCGGGCCGAATAGCTGAGAGATAAGTCTCAGAGGGCGCGCCGCACATGCTTTACGACGGTCATTATTGGAACCGTTATGATTACCGGTAAACTGATTGCCTGCCCCTCATTTAATTTTGCGGAAAAACTCGTCGGGAACTTTCCGACCGTTACATCCGACTATCTGTAAACGGGGGGTTTGTTTATGGCGCGTGAAAGGGACATTGCTTTGTTGGAAACAGTCAAGGCGTATATTGCACTGACTAAGCCAAGAATTATCGAGCTCCTGCTCGTCGCGGCCATTCCCGCAATGCTTCAGGCTGATCGCGGTCATGTTCACGTTGGACTGATTCTTCTCACCTTGTTCGGTGGTTGGTTGGGTGCCGCAGCTGCGCACACCTTCAACATGGTCATGGATTACGACATTGACCAGAAGATGCGCCGTACTCGCCGTCGCCCGCTCGCGCGCAACCAGGTTAGCCGTCGAGCGGCAGCGATTTTCGGCACTGTCTTGATGATTGCGTCGTTCCTATGGCTGTGGTTGCTGTGTAACTCGCTGCTGGCCGCCGTTTTCATTCTGATTACGATTGCCTTCTACATCTTCGTCTACACGTTGTGGCTGAAGCGCCGTACTGATCAGAACGTAATTTGGGGTGGCGCTGCGGGTTGTATGCCGGTGATGGTCGGCTGGGCCGTAATCACTGACAACAACCCGGAGATTACGGGGCTCGCTCACTGGTGGCAGGCATTCATCCTGTTCCTGCTTATCTTCTTCTGGACTCCGCCGCACACCTGGGCATTGGGCCTGCGCTACAAGGAGGACTACAAGGCCGCTGGCGTGCCGATGATGCCAGTGGTCAAGCCGGCAATCGTCGTTTCCAAGCGCATTATTTACTACACCGCCGCGACCGTGATTACCACTCTGCTGTTGGTTCCGTACGCGGGTTGGATTTATCTGATTGGCGCCGTTGGCGCTGGTGCCTGGTTCCTGTGGGGCGCCATTGACCTGCACCGCCACGTTAAGACCGGTGGCAAGATCAAGCCGATGAAGCTGTTCTTCATGTCGAACAACTACTTGTCTATCGTCTGTGTGGCGCTTTCTCTCGATGCCGTACTCGGATTGCAGACAGTTTCGAGCATGTTCTAGGGCAGTTGCTGAGCTCCTTTGAAGAGGCCCTTTCCGGTTGCGGGAAGGGTCTCTTTTTGTGTGTGGAGATGGGCACGGGCTGCAAATGTGAAACTGTGCGAGTTTATGACACTTTCAGGCCATTTTTCGCGCGATTTCTGTCATAAACATAGTCAGTAACTCGGATCGATAGGTGGGCAGACCGCCCCCTTGCACCGCCCGCGCAGCCCGCACCGCCCGCGCAGCCCGCTAGCCACTGGGAAACGCACATCCGAGCACACGGAGCCGAGCAGACAGCAGAACCGCCTAAACACGCACAACCAAAGCGCGTGTTTAGGCGGTTCAAGCAGGAATCAACAGCCGGTAACCACAGTGGTTAATACAGCCGCTGACCGGCAGCTAGCTACGCGGTAACCTCGACGTTCTTCTCCGAAGCAACAGTGGCGGCAGCCGCATCGCCTTCAAGCGAGCCAGTGACTTCTGCGCTCCCACCGACAGTGCGGTAACCGTGCTGGAAAAGTACTGCAGTCAAAGCGGTGCAGATACCAGATCCGGCAACGTGAATCGGCACCAATGCCTCCGGTACACCGGACCAATACTGAATCATTCCAACTACGCCCTGAGCCAAAATGAACACAACGAGTGCGATGGCAACCTTACGCACAGGTGCAAAGGCTTCCGAGGCCAGCAGACCGAAAATGAGGCCGATAACCAGGCCAAGGTAGAGGTACATAAAACCAGCGTGGATATGCGCCAGGTCAACAATCGGTAGCTGGAGGCGATCCTCCGGGAGCACCGAAGCATCTCCAGCGTGTGGTCCGGCACCGGTGACCATAGTTCCGGTAATCAGCGTCATCGTCAGGGCCAAGCCGGAGGCGGCAGCCAGATAGCGCAGATAGCGCGGGTACATGCGGGTAGCAGTGCCGTCGTCAGGCTCAGAAATCTTGACGAAAAGCATGCCAGCGAGCCAGACCAGAATCATCGAAGGCAGGAAGTGCAGCGCTACGGCGTACCACTTCAGGTCAACCCAAACGGAGATACCGCCGATAACAGCCTGGACGATAACGCCGAGACCGTTGAGGAAGGCCAGCAACTTGATTTCCTGACGGCGACCGACACGCATAACCGAAAGGAAGAGCAGAAGTGTCAGAGCAACCAGCACAAAGGTGAGCAGCCGGTTGCCAAACTCAATAATCTGATGGAGCATTTCTGCTTCCCCCGCGACAGGAACGAAGCTGCCTGGGTGACATTCAGGCCACGAAGCACAACCGAGACCTGAACCAGTAACACGGACGATAGAACCGGTTACCGCAATTGCCGCCTGTGCAATCAAAACCAGCAGGGCATAGAGCTTCTGGCGCCCGATTGGTGTCAGCGGCAAAAACGATAGGGGCAAACTTCGATCTGCAGTATTCACATTAAGAAATTCTACCCATGCTGGCGGAAAATGGTAATAAGCGAAACCCCTGCGTTGGGCTGCGCTTTTCTATGCAGATTCCCCGACAGATTCCTAGTCATTCGGCATATCAAAACGGAACCAGCGGGCCGCGAATGCAGCGCCAAGGACGCCCCACACGAGTAGCACCCCGACAGCTGACCAATGGACGGACATGGCCAATGCCGCGGAGATCACGTCGGTAAGCGCGACGGACGGCAAGAGGTGTAGCAGTACAGAGCTGATGTCATCTAACGATGGCGCAACGGCCACATACGTAGTAGCACCAATGAGGATGAACCAGATCAAGTTGGCCAGACCTAGGATTAGCTCGGCTCCCAACGTACCTCCCATGAGCAAGCCCAATGAGGTAAAGACGAACGTTCCCAGAAGCATCCCCACATAAGCCAGCAGCCAGCCGCCAATCGACAGCTCTGCGCCAAGGGCGAGCCCCACGAGACTAAACAGTACGTACTGCAACGTGACGGTGGTGCAGACCGACACAATCTTGCCTGCGATAATGCCCCAGGGTGGCACGCCTGAGGCGCCGATGCGCTTCAGGGCTCCGTAACGGCGGTCAAAGCCCACGGCAATTGCCTGCCCGGTAAACCCTGCAGACATGACGGAAATCGCCAGCACCATGGGGAAGATACGCTCGAGCGGATCATCGAGCTCCAACACCGGCACCATCACCAGGCCGATGAGCATCGCCAACGGGATAATGATGGTGAGGAGCATTTGCTCACCATGTCGCCAGAAGAGCTTCGTCTCCAACCACGCCTGCGACATGACCAACTTCGCCATGTCCGAACGCTGTGGCGCTGGGGCGAAAATGCCCTTCGCAAAGCGGGAGGCATCAGACCTCGGTGCGGTAGTCATTAGCTCCTCATCTCCGTTCCAGTGATCTGCAAGAAGACATCTTCAAGCGATTGCGTCGCCCTATTCATCGAGGTGATCAGCACCTCTTGCTGCTCGCAACTCTGCGCCAAGACAGTCAAGGCGCGCGGTGAAGCCTCACCAATCAGGGAAAACTCTCCACCGCCAGAACGCTGCAGACGCTGTGGAAGACCGGACTCGCTGAAGTTGCGGTTGACCTCTTCGAAGTCAAGGCTGCCTCGAACGCTGATCTTCATAGCAGTGCTTGACGACGTTCCCTGGAGAGCCGATGCGCCTGCGCTAGTGATCTCCTCGGTGGTACCGGCCACAACTAAATGGCCCCGGTCGATAATCGCAACGTCGTCGGCAAGCGATTCGGCCTCGTCCATGAGGTGCGTTGTCAGGACCACAGTGACCCCATCACGGCGCAGCGACGAGATGAGATCCCAGACGGCTAGACGGGACTGAGCATCGAGGCCTGCTGTCGGCTCGTCGAGGAACACAAGCTCCGGACGTCCGACCAGGGCACATGCGAGCGACAGTCGCTGCTGCTGACCGCCAGAGAGCCTGCGGTAGTTCGTCTTACGATGGCGTTCTAGGCCAACGATTTCAAGGAGCCAATCAGTGTCCAGCGGGTTTGCGGAGTAACTGGCAACGAGGTTCAGCATTTCGCCAACGCGAACACCGGGGTAGGCACCTCCGCCCTGGAGCATGATGCCAATGCGGCTGCGCAGTGCTGTGGTTTGAGTGACCGGGTCGAGATCGAGAATGCGAATTCGCCCTTCATCCGGCTTGATGAAGCCCTCACACATTTCAACGGTTGTGGTCTTACCAGCGCCGTTGGGGCCGAGGAGCGCAAGAACCCTACCTCGATCCAGGGAAAGCGAAAGGTCTGATACAGCCTCAACGTCATCGAATTTCTTCGTTACGTTCTCAAGGCGCAGAGCAGGAGAATTGGCAGCGTTATTCACGGTTAGTCAGTCTAATCTCACAGTTTTAATGAAGGCGAAATACCTTAGATCGCGTCGAGTACGCCAAGATGACGAACATGACTGCGACGAAGAATACCAACGCCAGTAGGTAAATCTGAGCGACGGTGCCCGGAGGCAACCCCAGGCCGCGTGGTAGTACTACAAAACTGAAAATTGCCGAGTACAGAACCACGGCAATGCGAAATTGTACCCGGTTGGCCCAAGCAGACAGGGGCACGATGGCCCATAGCAGGTACCAGGGGTGCACGACGGGGAAGAGGATTACTAGAGCGAACATCGCGAGGCCGTAGCCGCCGAGCGGGTGAATGCGCCCACGGAACGTCGCTAACAGCATGCGCAGGAGCCAGGCAGCCACCAGCACTACGCCAATGCCGCGGGTAAACAGCAAAGCACTGTCGCTGATATCGCCGAGCCCCAGAAGCCTGCCGAAGAAACCAGCGATGATCCCGAGCAGGGTAGTCAACGACATCCAACTGCGCACCGTTGCGGCGCCACCCTGCGCGGTGATCCAACCAAAGCCCAGACCAGTTCCTAAGGAAACAACGACTGCCGTGACGACGGTTATTGCGCCCGTCACTACCGCGGAAAGAGCAACGGCCTTCCAAGTGCTGCCAAACTTTCGGGCCAGCCACATGCCGGCAAAGCCGAGCGCCACGAAACCGGTGACTTTGACCATTCCGGCAAGGCTGATGAGCACGATACCGCCTGCATACAGCGCCCACGATCTACCTCGGCTTTGGTTCTCGTGTCCGATCGGTCCGGGTTCTGGCAGCTCATCGGGCACCATCGATTGCGCAGGGCCGTGGATAGCTCGCAGACACAGTTCGAGACCAACGAGCAGGAGAGCCAGCAGCAGGGCCTCATTGTGGATACCGCCCACCAGGTGCAGCAATACCAACGGATTGAGCGTGCCCAGCCAGAGGGTGAACTGAGAGCTAACGCCGCAGCGGCGACCAAGCTGCACCAGCGCCCAGGACACCACGAGAAGCGAAACAATGGCGACAAGTCGATGCAGAAAGACGGAAGCGATGACCCCGTCGCTGGTTATCTTGGCGATACCCCATGCCACTGCGAGGGCCGTGGGACCGTATGGGCTCGGCGAGTGCGACCAAATCAATGGCACCGATCGGGCAAGTGGGTCGTTGGCTCCCAATAGGTCAACAGGTCCTGCGAGGTAGGGATCCATACCCCGCTCCACAATTGCAGCCTGCGCCAAATAGGAATAGATATCCTGCGTAAACAGGGGAGCGGTAAACATCAAGGGCAATACCCATGCCGCGTAGGTGCGTATGAGCATCGGAGTAGTCACTGCGGTGACGCGAGTCCGCGCACCGGCCAGAACGAAAGCGCCGACACCCAACCAGGCTGTGACTAACATGCCAATGCCCACGAAGGTGACGATTGTCGTTGCCACCAACATTCGACCGAGGATTAGCCCAAGTGGTGTACCCCAAAACTCATTTCCAACCACCGGTGTCGCGCCTGCGCCAATCCCAGCGACCATAATAAAGATCGCACCGAGAGCACCCAGCCAACGCAGCCAGGTGAAGCGTCTGAGTTCGCGGTAATTGATGCGGTGTTGGAGCGGCTGTTCTGAGCCCTGGTGGAGGGTTGCCGACCTAGAACCGGCCAGACCAATTTTCGGAATGGCGTCACGCACCCCGAGAGCGTCGTCGAAGGCGGACGAGCGGCGCGGGGTAGGTCGGTTAGTTTTCACAAAGTCACATAGTAGACGATTCGACACGCCGAAAGGGCGTTCTAATCAGCGACGTTGCATTGATATTTAAATGCGTTGGACATTGTGGCCCAATTACGACACAATTATGTTGTCTAATACACCAGCGGCGCAAGTGGGATACTTGCCTCGCTGAGCCACCTAGACACCCATTATTATCCAGCAGTCCAATCGCAGGAGGTGACTCACCAGTCATGGCAGATCGGAAGCCGACAGTCAATGATGGTGATACGCGCAAGCGCATTCTCCAATTGCTTCTGGAACACAACCCGGCGTCCGCGACTTTTATCGCAGACACCCTGGGACTATCCGCTGCAGGCGTCCGCCGTCATATTGACATTCTGGTGGACGAAGGTCTTGCCGAAACCGCTCCGGCACCCAGCACCGGCCCCCGGGGCCGAGGCAGGCCAGCAAAGTCCTATCGCCTGACAGATCGGGGCCGCGCTAGATTCGGGCACGCTTACGACGATCTTGCCAGTGCAGCTCTGACCGCACTGCGCAAGGCCGGTGGTGAGCAGGCAGTTGCCCAGTTTGCCCGTCAGCGCATTGATGACATTCTGCTCGGCGTCACCCCAGTGGGGCAGGACGCAGAGAAGGAAGAGGTCGTAGAGGCCGTCGTCGATGCTTTCCGACGGGCCGGGTACGCGGCAACTATCAACCAGAACACTGGCGGCGTGCAAATTTGCCAGCACCATTGCCCAATTAGCCACGTAGCCTCCGAGTTTCCGGAGCTCTGCGCGGCGGAGCATGAAGCCGTTAGTAAATTATTAGGTCAGCACACCCAACCGTTGGCGACTATCGCTGATGGAAACGGTATCTGCACTACGAATATCCCACTCACTCCCGTAACAAAGACACTTACTGAATCGCCACAAGAAAGGAGCGGAGAATGACCCTCGCCCATGAGAACTCCACCGACGTGGCTGAATCCACGAAGGCTGCCACTCCGCAGACTGACGAAGAGATTATCGAGTCCATTGGTGCCTACCAGTTCGGTTGGCACGACCCGGATACCGCTGGCGCTTCCGCGAAGCGTGGCCTGTCTGAAGCGGTCGTTCGCGATATTTCGGCTAAGAAGAACGAGCCGGAGTGGATGCTTGAACGTCGCTTGAAGGCTTTGGAAATCTTCGACCGCAAGCCGCTGCCCACCTGGGGCGCGGATCTGTCGGGCATCGACTTCGACAACATTAAGTACTTCGTTCGCTCCACCGAGAAGCAGGCCCAGACCTGGGAAGACCTGCCGGAGGATATTAAGAACACCTACGACAAGCTCGGCATTCCGGAGGCTGAGAAGCAGCGCCTGGTCGCAGGTGTCGCCGCTCAGTACGAGTCTGAGGTTGTCTACCACCAGATTCGCGAGGATCTGGAGGCCCAGGGCGTTATCTTCCTGGACACCGACACCGCTCTCAAGGAGCACCCGGAGCTGTTTAAGGAGTACTTCGGCACCGTCATTCCGTCCGGTGACAACAAGTTCTCCGCTCTTAACACCGCAGTCTGGTCCGGCGGCTCCTTCATTTACGTGCCGAAGGGCGTCCACGTGGACATCCCGCTGCAGGCATACTTCCGTATCAACACGGAAAACATGGGACAGTTCGAGCGCACGCTCATTATTGTCGACGAAGATGCCTACGTGCACTACGTCGAGGGCTGTACCGCTCCGATTTACAAGTCCGACTCGCTGCACTCGGCTGTTGTGGAGATCATCGTGAAGAAGGGTGGCCGCTGCCGCTACACCACGATCCAGAACTGGTCGAACAACGTCTACAACCTGGTTACCAAGCGCACCAAGTGCGAAGAGGGCGCAACCATGGAGTGGATTGACGGCAACATCGGTTCCAAGGTCACCATGAAGTACCCGGCAGTGTGGATGACCGGTCCGCATGCCAAGGGCGAGGTGCTGTCCGTGGCTATGGCTGGCGAGGGCCAGTTCCAGGACACCGGCGCCAAGATGGTGCACATGGCTCCGCACACGAGCTCCAACATCGTGTCCAAGTCCGTGGCCCGCAACGGTGGCCGCGCTGCCTACCGCGGTCTGGTGCAGGTCAACAAGGGTGCCAAGCACTCGCACTCCAACGTCGAGTGTGACGCACTCCTGGTGGACACGATTTCACGTTCGGACACGTACCCATACGTGGATGTCCGCGAGGACGACGTCACCCTCGGCCACGAGGCAACGGTTTCCAAGGTCTCTGACGATCAGCTTTTCTACCTGATGAGTCGCGGCATCGAAGAAGAAGATGCAATGGCCATGGTCGTGCGCGGCTTTGTCGAGCCCATCGCCAAGGAGCTCCCGATGGAATACGCCCTCGAGCTCAACCGCCTCATTGAACTGCAGATGGAAGGTTCGGTCGGTTAATACCAATGACTACGACGATTAACAACGAAAACCAGGCTGCTCATAGCCGTCGCGTGCTGGCGAACAAGGGCGACGTTTTCTCATCCTTCAACGTGGAGGACTTCGCCGTGCCGCATGGCAAGGATGAAGAGTGGAAGTTCACGCCGCTGCGTAAGCTCCGCGGTCTCCACAACGGCACCGCAGCAGAGCCGGTTGCAGCCTCAATTTCGGTCGAGACTGCTGGTCAGGATGGCGTCGCTGTGGACGTCGTCAAGCGTGACGACGAGCGCCTTGGTCGCGCCGGCGCCCCAACGGACCGCGTGGCAGCACAGGCGTACTCCAACTTCGACGATGCGCACATCGTGACCTTCGCGAAGAACTCGGTGTCCAAGGAGCCTGTCGTCATCGACATCGATGGTCCGGGCGAGGACAAGGTGTCCTACGGCCACATTGTCATTGACGTGCAGTCCCATGCCGAGGCCGTCTGCGTCATTAACTACCGAGGCAGTGGCACGTTCGCGGACAACATCGAGTTCGTAATCGGCGACGGCGCCAAGCTGGGCGTCGTGACCATGGTGAACTGGAACGAAGATGCCGTTCATGGTTCGGCGCACCACGTTCGTGTCGGCCGGGATGCTACGCTGCGCCACACTGTCGCAACGTTTGGCGGCGAGGTTGTCCGTATCGTTCCGCGCGTTGCTTTCACGGCACCCGGCGGCGACGTCGATCTGCTGGGCGTGTACTTCGCCGATGCCGGTCAGTACTTTGAAAACCGCATGCTGGTCGACCACGCTGTGCCGAACTGCCGCTCCAACGTGATGTACAAGGGCGCGCTGCAGGGCGAGCCGAATGTCGCTCATCGTGAGGCCCGCACCGCGTGGGTGGGAGACGTGCTCATTCGTGCAGAAGCTACTGGCACCGACACCTACGAGCTCAACCGCAACCTGCTGCTCACCGAAGGCGCGCGTGCCGACGCAGTTCCGAACCTGGAGATTGAAACCGGTGAGATTGCCGGTGCTGGTCACGCTGCCACCGTCGGCCGCTTCGACGAGGAACAGCTCTTCTACCTGCTCTCGCGTGGTATTCCGGAGCTGGCCGCTCGCCGTCTGGTGGTTCGCGGCTTCTTCAGCGAGGTCATCAACCTGATTCCGGTCGAGTCCGTTCGCGAGAAGCTTGAAAAGCTCGTTGACGAAGAGCTCAACACCGCTGGCTTCTAACCGCTTATCTTCTTTCTCACCCTTTCCGTCCTGTCACCCCGGAAGTGCCGGGGGACAGGCCACTTACACCGATTAAAGGAAAAGATTTCACTATGAGCACTTTGGAAATCCGTAACCTCCACGCGCAGGTGCTGCCGACCGACGAGTCCGCCGAGCCCAAGGAGATTTTGAAGGGCGTCAACCTGACGATTAAATCCGGCGAAACCCACGCTGTGATGGGGCCGAACGGCTCTGGTAAGTCCACCCTGAGCTACACCATCGCAGGTCACCCGCGTTACGAAGTCACCGAGGGCGAGATTCTCCTCGACGGCGAAAACGTGCTGGAGATGAGCGTCGACGAGCGTGCTCGCGCTGGCCTCTTCCTGGCAATGCAGTACCCGGTCGAGGTCACCGGCGTGTCCATGTCCAACTTCCTGCGCTCTGCAGCGACCGCTGTCCGTGGCGAGGCACCAAAGCTGCGTCACTGGGTCAAGGAGGTCCGTGAGGCAATGGCTGACCTGGAGATCGATTCGTCGTTCTCCGAGCGCTCCGTCAACGAGGGCTTCTCCGGTGGCGAGAAGAAGCGTCACGAGATTCTGCAGCTCGACCTGCTGAAGCCGAAGTTCGCCATCCTGGACGAGACCGACTCCGGCCTGGACGTCGACGCTCTGCGCGTTGTCTCTGACGGCATTAACCGCTACCAGGACGAAAACGACGGCGGCATTCTGATCATTACTCACTACCAGCGCATCCTGAACTACGTGAAGCCGGACTTCGTCCACGTCTTCCACGATGGTCGCTTCATCACCTCCGGTGGCCCGGAGCTTGCAGACGAGCTGGAAGAGCACGGCTACGAGAAGTACATCAATGCCTAACGCCGAACTACTCACCCCATCACTCCGCGAGGACTTTCCGATTCTGTCGCGCACTGTCCGTGACGGAAAGCGGCTGGTCTACCTGGACTCCGGAGCGACCTCGCAGCGCCCCAAGCAAGTCATCGATGCTGAGGTGGAGTTCCTAACCCACCACAATGCACCGGTGCACCGCGGCGCTTACGAGATCGCTGAGGAGGCCACGGACGCCTACGAAGATGCCCGCGAAGCCATCGCTGGCTTCATCGGCGCCGACTATGACGAGCTAGTCTTCACCAAGAACGCCACCGAAGCGTTGAACACAGTGGCATTCGTGCTTGGCGACGACCGCGCAGGTCAGTACCAGGTCGGCGAAGGTGACGAGATTGTCGTCACCGAGCTGGAGCATCACGCGAACTTGGTGCCGTGGCAGGAGCTGGCTCGCCGCACCGGTGCGACACTTCGTTGGTATGGCGTGACTGAGGACGGCCGCATTGACGTGGACTCGCTGGAGCTCAGCGAGAAGACCAAGGCAGTGGCCTTTACCCACCAGTCAAACGTCACCGGTGCAGTCACCGATGTGAAGGAGATGGTGCGCCGTGCACGCGAGGTCGGTGCGCTGGTAGTCCTCGATGCCTGCCAGTCGGTGCCGCATATGCCTGTCGACGTCAAAGATCTCGATGTGGACTTCCTGGCGTTCTCCGGCCACAAGATGCTCGGCCCCAACGGGGTCGGCGCGCTCTACGGTCGCCGGGAACTGCTCGAGGCACTGCCGCCGTTCCTCACTGGTGGTTCGATGATTGAGGTCGTCACCATGGAGAAGACCACCTTCGCGGCGCCTCCGCAGCGCTTCGAGGCGGGTACCATGATGACTTCCCAGGTCGTCGGTCTGGGGGCTGCGGTGAAGTACCTGGATTCCATCGGTATGGATAAGGTGGCTGCTCATGAGCACCACCTGACCGCGCTCGCACTGGAGAAGCTGCAGGAAATTGACGGCGTGACCATCATCGGGCCGACTACTCCAGAACAGCGTGGCTCTGCAGTCTCCTTCAAGGTCGAGGGCATTCACCCGCACGATCTTGGCCAGGTTTTAGACGACCAGGGCGTGTGCATCCGCGTCGGTCACCATTGCGCGTGGCCAATTCACCAAATCCTCAACGCCCAGTCGACCGCCCGGGCATCCTTCTACATCTACAACACGGAAGAGGACGTTCAGGCGCTTGCCGACGCAGTGCGCCATGCACAGAAGTTCTTCGGTGTCACCCCGTAACTTTAAGAAAGGAGAAGGACATGAAGCTCGAGCAGATGTACCAGGAAGTTATCCTGGATCACTACAAGCATCCGCAGCATGCGGGTTTGCGGGAGCCTTTCAATACGGAAGTGCATCACGTCAACCCGTCGTGTGGCGATGAACTCACACTTCGCGTCACTCTGAACGACGACCTCACTGTCGTCAATGACGTCTCCTATGACGCCGTGGGCTGTTCTATCTCGCAAGCCTCTACCTCAGTTATGGCTGAGGAGATTGTCGGCAAGACTGTCGACGAGGCCATGGCCAAGCTTGCCGAGTTCGAGAAGATGGTCACCTCCCGAGGCAAGATTGAGGGCGATGAGGACCTTATCGGCGATGGGATTGCCTTCGCTGGTGTTTCTAAGTACCCCGCCCGCGTGAAGTGCGCTCTTCTCGGTTGGAAGGCTTTCCAGGCCGCGACCGCTGAGGCTCTGGCCAACGCCGCTGAAGGCAACGGCGTTGGTACCGCGACTGTAACCGTTACCGATGACGAGGAAGGCCATCGCCATGACTGAACCAATCGCTAATGACGCCACCTCGCCCGCACAGCCTGATGCTGTCGACGAGGACACCATGACTACTGGTGCTCCCATTGATGAGGGGGATGCGTACGAGTCCATCACCGTCCCGCCGGCACCGGAGCAGACCGAAGCCGATAACAAGCTGGCTATCCAGGTTGAAGAGGCAATGTACGAGGTTGTTGACCCGGAACTCGGAGTCAACGTCGTGGACCTGGGCCTGGTATATGACATCTGGATTGAAGAAGGCGACATTGCCGCTATCTTCATGACACTCACGTCCCCGGCCTGCCCGCTGACCGATATGCTCACCGACCAGACTGCCTCCGAGGTTATGAAGGTCGAGGGTATCCGCGACTTCCGCCTCAACTGGGTCTGGTCCCCGGCATGGGGCCCACACATGATTACTGAGGACGGCCGCGAGCAGATGCGCGCTCTCGGCTTCTCGGTCTAGATGATCAGTGACAGCGGTGATTAGAGAACCGCTACGTTAAAAGTGCTTGGCGACGAGCTCCTGGCTCGTTCAGCTAGGCACTTTTTCGTTTGTTTTTTGAGTTGCTGACTGCGTTTATGGCCGGGATCGGTAGGGCGATGCGAGTTACTGACTGCATTTATGTCAAAAATGGCTCAAAAAATGGCCTGAAAGCGTCATAAACTTGCACAGTTTCACATCTGCAGCCCGTATTCACACGAGCATCCCCGCAATTTTTTCAAGCTGTCCGACTCGGAGTTAAAAACGACCCCACCTGGCACTGAAAAGTGCCAAGCGGGGTCGCTATTGTCTTCGACTGCTAATCCAAGTTGTGAGAGTTAGATGCGAGATGCATAGCTACTCGCATCTATTTACAGCTCTTCGCAGCTATTCGCGAGTCATGTCTGCGGTGGCCGGGTCAACGAGCTTGGAGCCCGTGACCTTCTTATGGATAAACCACAGCAGGACGAAGACCGGGATACCCAGGTACGGAGTGAGGATAGCGAAGATATTCTCGCCAGTGCGAATCGGATCAAGTGCCTGTCCGGCCACCACAAAGAAGCACATAATCAGTGCCAGCACAGCACCGGCGGGGAAAAAGTTCGCCTTGTAGGGAAGCGAATCCAACGGGATATTCTGGGCCTTCAGACACTTGCGGAAGCGGTAGTGGCTGAAAGAGATACCAAACCAGGTGATAAAGCCCGCGAGCGCAGACAGCGTCAGCAAGAAGGTGTACGCCACACCATCGCCTACCAATGAGGTAATGAAGCCAGCCATACCGATGACAGCGGTGGCAATCAGAGCGCGCAGCGGAACGCCATGCCCAGAAAGCTTGCCAAAGTAACGCGGAGCGTGTCCCTGACGGGCCAGGGAAAACAGCATACGAGTGGACACATACATACCGGAGTTACCCGCGGACAACACCGAAGTCAGAATAACGGCGTTCATCAGGCCAGCGGCAATCGCGATACCTGCGCGTTCAAAGACCAGGGTGAACGGTGAAATGGAAATGTTGTCCTCGGCGGCGTTCAGAAGATTCGGGTCCGTGTACGCAATAAGGAAACCAATAACCGCGATGGCACCGATGTAGAACAGCAGGATACGCCAGAAGATAGTGCGAATCGCGCGGGGAATCGTACGCTCAGGATCTTCAGCCTCACCTGCTGCTACACCAACCATCTCGGTGCCCTGGAAGGAGTATCCGGCTACGACGAAGACAGCCAACAGTCCCATTCCGCCATTGACGAATGGGGCGTCGCCCGTGGTCCAGTTTTCGAAGCCGGGAGAGGACCCACCCAAGATGCCGAAAATCATGCCGACACCAAGAACGAGGAAGACGATGACGGTAATGACCTTGATGGTCGCAAACCAAAACTCACCCTCGCCGAATGCACGTGCGGACAGGGCATTCAGCCCGAATAGAATCGCGAGGAAGAGCGCGGACCAGATGATTGAAGGCACATCCGGGAACCAATAGCGCATCACCAGCGCAGCAGCGACGAGCTCTGCGGCCACAGTAATCGCCCAGTTAAACCAGTAGTTCCAGCCCATGGCAAAGCCGAAGGATTCTGAGACGTATCGGCGACCGTACTCCTGGAAGGAACCGGGCACCGGCAGGTAAGCGGCCATCTCGCCGAGAGACTGCATAACCAGCCACACCATGATGCCGATAAGAGCGTAAGCGATAAGCGCACCGCCTGGACCGGCCTGCGAAATGGTCGCACCGGAGGCAACAAACAGGCCCGTACCAATGGCACCACCAATGGCAATCATGTTCAGGTGGCGAGCTCTCAGCCTGCGCTGAAGCTTATGGTTTTGTGAGGAAGTCTCCTCAGATTGCGTCGAAGTCATTCATTTATCATAAGCGTTTGTACTCCGGTGAATGCAAAAACCACACCGCTTTAATTGTTGGTATCACCCCACAAATCGGCTGATGTATATGCTCCCGGTCAACGAGATCTCCATCTCCCAGGTCCCCACACAAACCCTGCGATGAGCTTTCCGCACGTACGCGGACTCATTTTCAGCAAAGGCACGGCCACTTTCGCCATAGCGCGAAGCGTCGTCAGTGGGGATGTCCCTATCAAATAGGCAAACACGTCCTTTTCCGGCAACGAAAAGAACGCCCGAAAAAACGCACCCGTCTGTCGTGCATCGAACCCCAGCAACGCCGCGAGCCCACGTTCGCGTAGCCATCGCTGCAATCGCATGCTTAACGACGTCCCCAGCGTCCGGCTTCCCTTCTTTTCCATATCGGCCAAGAAGCGGTCGACATATTCGATAACCGAACCCACCGAGTAACCAGTGGCAGGATGCATCCAACCACCAGCAAAGCCGAAGAGGGTGCCCATGGATGGTCCACTGTGCCAGAAGTCACCGCGGCGAGAGGGAAGGTTTGCCAGTAGGGGAAAGGACACCACTTCTTCGTCGATGGCCAGATCTTCCGAAAGCCCCAGGGACTTCAACCGTACACTTTGGCGTCTACGCAACAGCGCTAGAAGTACGGAGTCATCGGCCTCACCGCCGCTGCCGACTGGCGCACCGGCTTCGCCACGATACCCGTCAACCATAGGAGTCGGAGTAGCGAGGATAGTCTCTTCAATGAGGAAGGTCCTGTCATCCAAGAAAATGCGATAGGAGAAACTAGCCGGCTCTGTCGCTGGGGCAACCGGTTCGGCCGGAGTGAAGTCCATGAGGACTGCGCGGCGGTGGGCGCTGGGGACGTCGTCAAGCGAAAAGATGTGCCCGATGGCGAGCTGCCGTACCTGCCCACCTCGCCCGACTGCGGCGTGCGTGCGCCCGGTGGTGACAATTGTGATGTCAGTACCCGTGGTTTCGGAATCGGTGAGTGCGCGGCGTTCGATGTGGAAACCGCCAAGTTCTTGCAGGCAGTCCTTGTTAACAACGCCGTAGTTGCGGGCGAGCTGACGTTCGGTGCCGTCGGCAAGAATGACGCTGGGTTGAAAGGTGGCGGCGAGGAAGTCGCTGGGCAACCAGTCGGGGAGTTGGTCGCACCAGAGACCAATCGTCGAGGGCAGTGTGCCACCGGCTGGGTCATAAGCGGTGACATCCCAGCCGCGAGCGGATGCACGGTGGGCGGCGATTCTTCCGGCGGGCCCGAGGCCGACGACGGAGGCGGTCACGGGAAATGAAGTCATAACTGGTAGGCTACTCGTTCGTGATTGTGACCCATGACCTTGAAGTCCGAGTCGGCGCCCGTACCCTGCTCACTGCGCCGGGTGAGCAGCTGCGCGTCCAGCCGGGAGACCGGATTGGACTCGTCGGGCGAAATGGTGCTGGCAAAACGACGACTATGCGTATTCTCTCCGGTGAAACTGAACCCTACGGCGGTTCAGTAGTGCGCTCTGGCTCGATTGGTTACCTGCCACAGGACTCGCGCGAGGGCAACATCGACATCTCCGCCCGCGACCGTGTGCTGTCGGCGCGAGGTCTTGACCAAATCCGCCGCAGCATGGATCGCCAACAGGAGATCATGGAGACCGCGACCACCGACACGAAACGCGATGCGGCGATTCGGAAGTTTTCGCGTCTCGAGGAGCGCTACCACGACCTCGGCGGCTACGAGGCGAACGCCGAGGCAGCCCGCATTTGCGACGCGCTGGGGTTGCCGGAGCGCGTACTCGACCAGCCGCTGAAGACGCTTTCGGGTGGTCAGCGCCGCCGCGTCGAGCTTGCGCAGATTCTCTTCGCCGCTACCGAAGGCTCGGGCAAGTCCGCCACGACGCTGCTTCTCGACGAACCGACGAACCACCTCGATGCGGATTCGATTACCTGGCTGCGCGAATTCCTCAGTAAGCATGAGGGCGGCTTGATTATGATTTCGCACGATGTCGAGCTGCTCGAGGCCGTGTGTAACAAAGTCTGGTTCCTCGATGCGGTGCGCGCCGAAGCTGATGTGTACAACATGGGCTGGAAGAACTACCTGTCGGCACGCGCGACCGATGAGGCTCGACGTCGCCGTGAGTTCGCTAACGCGGAGAAGAAAGCCAGCGCACTGCGCAAGCAGGCCGAGAAGCTAGGCGCGAAGGCGACGAAGGCCCGTGCGGCCAAGCAGATGGTGGCTCGTGCTGAGCGCATGATGGACAGTCTCGACGAGGTCCGCGTCGAGGATAAAGTCGCCCACATTTCCTTCCCAGAGCCGGCCCCCTGTGGCAAGACTCCGCTCAACGCCACGGGACTGACCAAGATGTATGGCTCGTTGGAGGTCTTCGCCGGTGTTGATCTTGCGATTGACAAGGGTTCCCGCGTGGTTGTCCTCGGCTTCAATGGTGCTGGTAAGACGACGCTGCTGAAGCTACTCGCCGGTGTGGAGCGCACCGATGGCGAAGGCGGCATTGTCTCCGGCCACGGCCTGCGCATCGGCTACTTCGCCCAGGAGCACGACACGATTGATCCGGACAAGACTGTCTGGGAAAACACCGTCTACGCCTGCCCTGACGTCAACGAGCCGGAGCTGCGGAGCCTGCTCGGTGCCTTTATGTTCTCCGGCGACAAGCTGCAGCAGCCAGCGGGAACCCTCTCCGGTGGTGAGAAGACGCGTCTGGCGCTGGCGACGCTGGTTAGCTCCCGCGCAAACGTCCTGCTTCTCGACGAGCCCACTAACAACCTCGACCCGCAGTCCCGCGAACAGGTTCTCGATGCACTTCGCACTTACACCGGGGCCGTCGTTCTGGTTACCCACGATCCAGGTGCGGTCAAGGCGCTAGAGCCCGAGCGCGTCATCGTGCTTCCCGACGGCACCGAAGACCTCTGGAGCGACGACTACATGGAAATCGTCGAGCTGGCTTAAGACGGATCCATTGGCCCTGGCAGGTAACCGTCCTGCTGCGCGAGCCTATACATCTCCGACTTGTTAAGGCTGTTCTCGGCCCGGCCAGCTGCCGCATACTTGGCTCGAATACGACCCAAGTAGTCCAACACGGTGTTCGGTGTCAGCCCTGTCATCGACGCGACTCGCTTCGTCGACTCACCGGAGGCGTAAAGCTCCAGTACCTCACGCTGGCGTTCTGACAAATCGACAGAGTCGAGCAGGGGATCAGAGTCAACTACCGATGCCCATTCTGTAGTCAGCGCGCCCTTGCCAAGTGCCGCCAGCCGTACTGCAGACACGATTGTCTCCGGGGTTTCCGATTTCTGCACAACCCCCATTACTCCGGTACGCACTGCCTTTCGGACAAGGTATGGGCTTTCAGCTGACGAGAGGATGAGCACGTGATCGGTAACCAATTCCAGCGACAGAACGTTCTGCGCTGGATCTGAATTATCCGCCAGCCGTAGATCCAGCACGACCACATCCAGGCGGTCATCGGTGCCCACATCGGCCAGTAGCTCCGGCACAGTTTGATAACAGCCGACGAGCTCAAAGTCTGGCTCTGCAGAAAGCAGGGTTTCGAGCCCCTGCAGAGTCAAGGCATGATCATCAATCGCAGCAACGCGAAGCAAACGATCCGACTGCACGCTGTAATCTCCGATGTTGTCGGAGTCAATTGCAGCCGAGACGTCGATGGAAGCATTGCTCATTCCCGCAATATTCTCCCTAGTCACGTGACATCACTATCCTCTCACCGGCTTCATCAAACCTTTGCACTCCATTGTCATCAGAAATAGATGCAAATGCACGTCTGCCCGGGGGCAATAGGCGAATTGTTACCGATCCTTCTTCGGCGTTATCGATTGCTTCGAGGAAGTTCGGCATCAACTTGGCCACCGCGGAATCGTCGTCGACAAGCGGAATACGGCGCACATCGGTGCTATCGGAAACGGCCTGCGTGTGATTGCGGTCATCGAGGAGCCGGACATGAACACCTCTTGCGCGGGCGTCCCAAACAGCTTGGTGAAGGGACCCAACATTTAGATGCGGCGAACGTAGGACGTCTCGGAGAAGCTGCTCTGTAAGCCGCGCACGCAACTGCAGTCGCGGGGTCGGTTCTTCCAAAACTGCAGCGGCGCTAAAAATGGGGCCGACCCGGCGCTGCAGCCATTCGTAGTTACTCTGGCTGCTAATTTCGTACTCTTTGGCGGCCCCGGCAGCGTACAGCGCACGATTATAATCCTGAATAGACTGCGGAACGGTGCGCATAAAAAAGCGGACCATGATGGACGTCAAAATTCCCGCGACCAACATCACGGAGCGAACTAACAGGTCAACTCCAGAGATACTGATGTGGGTCGTATCCGAGGGGGCAAAGGGGAAGAACTTGAGAAGTTCCACCATGATCGCGCCACCGAGCACTGAATTCAGCGCAACCCAGGGGCGGCCGCGGATGGCGAGCAATGCAGATGCAAAAGAAATTAAGCTAAAGTGCCAGAAATACGACCATTCCAAATTATTTGGAATGGGCTGGTAGAGCCCCACGACAGCTAATACAACGATCGCGACACCAGTTACAATTGCACGGGCTAACGGCAATTGTGAATGGCGGCCATACATAATCAGCCCGAGAAGGCCGATCGCTAATGCCAGACTGATTTGCCCGGCCGCGGTAAATAATTGTCCATTACTGACTAGAACCATGAACAACACGCCGACGATCGCGCCGTAGAACTGCCAGGAAAAAACAATTGACATTCCCATGAGGTCATACAGCGATGTCGTGTGAGCGGAGGAATCGACTACATCTTCCTCTTCCACAGGAGAGGTATTACCGTGCCATTTGAGAATAACCTGAGTACCTTTCCCAGGCTTTGAATTAACGAGAGCATCTCCACCGCGAAGGGCCTCCATTCGCCCTTTAACGCTCAACCGGATACCTGCACGATGCGGGTCAATTCCCTCGGGGTCGAACCCGGTGCCATCGTCACGAAAACCAATAGACACCTCTCCCGAGGCAACACGAATGTGGCATTTCTTTTCCGCTGCGGCACCTGCGTGACGCTTGGCATTATTTGCCACCTCGGTTGCGGCTAATAGGAACGTGTTAGCAACTTCTCCTGGCAGCCGAACTGGACCGCCTTCTTCGCTGGTATCTAGCGTTACCCCAATGTCGGGGCTCACCGACATCAATTGCGCTCGTACGGACTCCGCAAAAGTTCTACCGCTTACTGTTTGCCGAGGCGAGAAAAACAGCCCGGTCTGCTCGTCTAGCGAGAAGTCAATCTTAGAGCCCTTACCAATTGCAGACAATGCGGCCAATACATAGTCATGGACATAGGCGTTGAAGCTGCTCATCGCCTCGCCGCGGACACGCATGCGCTCCGCTCTCTCATTCACCTTTCGAGAGTTCTCGTAGGTGAAGTCAATAAGTCTTGCGACGGGTTGTGCAGAGCCCGCAATAATCACAAATGGAAAAGTGTTGATGAGATTGAATCCGACATCCGACAACATGTCGAGCCAAAAAGTGTGTCCCAGCAACCACGAATTAATGACCGCAATAAGTCCGGGAACAAATACCATCACGGACAAACTGATGTGGAGTGGCACTGTCAGAGCAAATGCAGCGAGGGCTAAACCTGAAAATGGGCTATACCAGAGCGCATTTCCAACGACGTTATGAGGGAGATCCCAATAGGTTGAAACCAACATCAGGAAAACCAACATGATGTACATCGGCACACGCAGTGCGGTAATAAGGCCTCGCCGCGTATTATTAATCACAGCCCAAATCAGCAACATATCGCTGAGAATGAATATGAGCAGTGATGCAAAAGGGAACCAGTGGCTCAGAAAGTTTTCAAAGGGGACAGAACGAACAGCCGATTCAACCTGCCACAAAAAGCCGGTGACGGCAATAATAATCGCGCCGGATCGCAGCACAGACATTTCAATTGATGGTGACTGTCCGGCAAGTGCCGAATCGGGATTCCACCTCTCCATGCGACAATCACATTCCTTTTGCTTATTGCCACTAGATAAAACTAATTAGTCTCTACATGCGGTATGAAGCCGAGCGAAATTCTGAAGAATACGCCCACTTCGAGCAACATCCAACTGTCGCGCGGCCGACACCGCTTCAAGATCTGTTCCTGGTAAATAGTAGCCCTCATTTGCGTAAATCTGGAGACGCTGGGCAAACGTGTTGGCATCTAATTCCGGGTGAAACTGCGTCGCATATGCATTGCGGCCCAACCGAAACATCTGTACGGGGCAGTCCTTTCCAGTTGCCAACAACGTAGCGTCGCCAGGCAGTTCTTCGATGGCCTCCTTGTGGCCGACGATGGCGTGAAAGTGGGCCGGTAAACCATCAAGAATTGGATCTGATTCGCCATCTGGAGTTGCAGCTACTTCGATTACAGCTGCCTGCTCCCCGTGCTTGCGGGAGACACGGCCATGGCCAGCAGTACCGAGCAGGCCGACGCCATAACAAGCTCCGAAGAAGGGGAAGTCTCGTTCGAGCACTTCTGCCAACAAATCCTCGAACCAGGTTTCGACTTCCTTCTGTAGATAGCTCTTATCGTCATCAGAGGCGTTAAAGGGACCTCCGCCAACGATTACGCCCGAGTAGTTATCTAGATTCAGATTCCCCGGACGAGACTGTTCCAGGCGAATTTGATGCAACTTTGCCGGCGCCAATGCACACCTCCTGGCAAATGAGAGATGTTCAGCGTGAGCTGCGGCATCTTCGCCGCGTGTGGAAAGCAAGAGGAAGGGCTTGGCGGAGGTAGACATTTGCGGGAACAAATTTCGTGAAAAAGGGAGCTAGAGGGGGACGGAGACTACTGCACCACTAGCAGGCTCGGATTGGCTGCATGCGTACATACGTGCATAAATCGGGGGATGATTGACGAGACGGCCTGGAGGTCCACATCAGATACCTTTAGTCGAATCGCATCGACTTCCTCCGGGTCAAAGTAACCGACGTCGGTGTAGAAAGACATTCTGCGGAGCAGTCCGTTGGCATTCATCTCCGGATGAAATTGGGTAACCCAGTTATTCGATCCGATCGAGTACATCTGCACCGGACAGGTTGGGCCTGTGGCAAGCAAAGTCGCGTGATTTGGAAGTTCCGCAACGGATTCCTTGTGGCCAGTCAACGCATAAAAAACCGGAGGCAACACCGAAGCTATTGGATCCTGAGTGGCGGCTTCGGTGAGCTCTACCCGGGTAGAACCCGCTACTTCGCCGTGACGCAGGTTAACCAAACCGCCCGAAGTAAAGGCCGTGTAGCTAGCGCCGTAGCAGATAAGCAGTGCGGGGACAGGACTCCTAAGTACGTCGTAAAGCACATCGTGCGAATACTTCTGCAGCCCCGAATGCTCAAGGTCGGTGATGTTAAATGGGCTGCCTCCGACGAATACGCCGTCATAGGAGGTCAGGTCGGGCAACTTAGCGCCGACAGCGTCGATGGTAAACAGATCCAACTGGCTGGGCTCAAGCCCGGTGGAATCCAGAAAGTCCTGGTACTCGGCTTGCCCCGCACCATCTGCGGGGCGGAGCGCCACCAACAAAAACTTACCCACACTCATAAATAGACAGCTTAGTCCATATTGGGTGAAATCTATGCATTGTCACCGGTCAAACGGGATAAATGTACGGAAGAAAGCCAGAACCCGCTCCCGTATTAGGGGAGCGGGTTGCACGGCACGCTATCAGGCCTAGCCTGAGTGGCTAGTCCTTGCGCCGTAAGCTGTCTTCAACTAAATCAAGCACGGAATCCAATTCGTCGACAGTGCGACCAGATGCCAGACGAACGATGATGCCATCGAGCATCAGCTCGAGAAAAAGCTGCATCGTGCGAACCGAATAATCCGACCGTAGGGAGCCGGATGAGGATGTCTGGGTCAATCGGTGGGCAACAGCGTCATCCAATTGATCCTGATGACCCAACCATTGGCCCTTAAACTCCGGATCGCTGCGAAGGCGACGGGCAATCTCAAGGCGAGTTCCCAGCCAGCCATGCTTGTCTGGGTTCGCCACGATGTCACGCATTACTTCCACTAAGCCGGAAGCCTCCGCGACTTCCGCCATATTTGCGGCATCTTCTTCGGCCAATGCTAAGAACAGACCTTCTTTGGATCCGAAGTGATGGAAAATAGCACCGCGAGACTTACCGGTAGCGGACTCCAGACGAGAGACCGTTGCGCCGTCGTAGCCGAATTCTGCAAAGCACTGCCGAGCGCCGTCGAGAATTTCGTGCCGCCGTTGAGCTAAATCCTGGTTACTCACTTTTGGCATAAGGAAACTCTTTTCTTGCCGGCGACGCCCAGGGACATGTTTCACTGCATGACGTGGCAGCGCCATTCCTATACTTCCCAAGCCTCATTTTGGTTGGGGTAGAGAAACCCGAGGCCGGCAGGGCGCTAGCCCGTGGGGTATGAATCCGCGGGCTAGCGCTACCTACCGGCCTCTAGAAGCGCTGCTTGTAACAAGCCCTAGCGCGCACGAGTCAAAGGGAAACTAGTTGCCCTTGATCATGTTGCGCAGGACGTACTGCAGAATACCGCCGTGGCGGTAGTAGTCAGCCTCACCAGGGGTATCGATGCGGACCACAGCGTCGAAGTCGAAGGACTCGCCGTTTTCCTTGGTAACCGTAACCTTGACGGTCTTCGGGATGGAGCCGTTGTTCAGCTCCTCCAGACCAGCGATGTCGAAGGTCTCAGTGCCATCGATGCCCAGGGACTTCCAGGACTCACCCTCCGGGAACTGCAGCGGAACAACGCCCATGCCGATGAGGTTCGAGCGGTGGATACGCTCGAAGGACTCAGCGATAACAGCCTTGACGCCCAGCAGCAGGGTGCCCTTAGCTGCCCAGTCACGGGAGGAACCGGTGCCGTATTCCTTACCACCAACGACGACCAGCGGAGTGCCAGCCTCCTTGTAGTTCATGGCAGCGTCGTAGATGAAGGCCTGCGGGCCACCCTCCTGGGTGAAGTCGCGGGTGTAGCCACCGGTAACACCGTCAAGCAGCTGGTTCTGCAGGCGGATGTTAGCGAAGGTGCCGCGCACCATGACCTCGTGGTTACCACGACGGGAACCCAGGGAGTTGTAGTCCTTGCGCTCAACGCCCATGGAGTCGAGGTACTGAGCAGCCGGGGTGCCCGGCTTAATGGAGGAAGCCGGGGAGATGTGGTCGGTGGTCACCGAGTCACCCAGGGCAGCAAGGACGCGAGCGCCCTTGATGTCGGAAACCGGTGCCGGCTCCATTTCCATCTCGTCGAAGTACGGTGCCTTGCGGATGTAGGAGGACTTGTCGTCCCAAGCGAAGGTCTTGCCCTCCGGGGTCGGCAGGTTCTGCCAGCGCTCGTCACCAGCGAAGACATCCTTGTAGTCCTCGTCGTACAGCTCGGAAGAGATGGAGGCCTCGATGGTTGCTTCGATCTCTTCGGTGGACGGCCAAATGTCGCGCAGGAAGACATCGTTGCCCTCTGCGTCCTGACCCAGGGCGTCGGTTTCAAAGTCGAAGTCCATGGTACCGGCGATCGAGTAGGCGATAACCAGGATCGGGGAGGCCAGGTAGTTCATCTTCACGTCAGGGGAGATGCGGCCTTCGAAGTTACGGTTACCGGACAGAACCGCGGTAGCAGCCAGGTCGGCCTCGTTGATGGCGGAGGAAATCTCAGCCGGCAGCGGACCGGAGTTACCGATACAGGTTGCACAACCGAAGCCGGACAGGTAGAAGCCCAGAGCCTCGAGGTCCTTCCACAGGTCAGCACGCTTGAAGTAGCCGTTAACAACCTGGGAGCCCGGAGCACAAATGGTCTTGACCCACGGCTTAGCCTGCAGACCCTTCTCGACTGCCTTGCGTGCCAACAGACCAGCACCAATCATGACCGACGGGTTGGAGGTGTTGGTACAAGAGGTGATGGAAGCGATAGCGACCATACCGTGGTCGAGCGTGTACTCGCCGCCCTTCGGGGAAGTGACGGTAATCGGGGAGCTCGGGCGACCTTCAGCGCCGTTAGCGGCGGACTCGCCGTGGCCCTCGCGGGACTCGTTGTAGTCTGCGGCCAGCTCGGAGGTCGGTGCGGAAGCCTTGACAGCGCCCTTAATCTCGCCGTCGGAGTAGTTGTGCAGGTCCTTGCGGAACTGCTCCTTGGCGGAAGCCAACTCGATGCGGTCCTGCGGGCGCTTCGGGCCAGCGATGGACGGAACGACGGTGGACAGGTCCAGCTCGAGGTACTCGGAGTACTCAGCCTCCGGAGTGTTCTCGTCCAACCACATGCCCTGAGCCTTGGCGTAAGCCTCGACGCGCTCCAGGGTCTCCTTGTCACGGCCAGTCAGGGCCAGGTACTTGACGGTCTCATCGTCGATCGGGAAGATTGCGGCGGTGGAACCGAACTCTGGCGACATGTTACCGATGGTCGCACGGTTGGCCAGCGGCAGCTTGGAGACGCCAGCGCCGTAGAACTCTACGAACTTGCCGACGACGCCGTGCTGGCGCAGCATATCGGTGACGGTGAGCACAACGTCGGTTGCGGTAACACCCGGCTGAATGTCGCCAGTCAGCTTGAAGCCAACGACGCGCGGAATGAGCATGGAGATTGGCTGGCCAAGCATTGCGGCCTCAGCCTCAATACCACCGACACCCCAGCCCAGGATGCCCAGGCCGTTCTGCATGGTCGTGTGAGAGTCAGTACCAACACAGGTGTCCGGGTATGCCAGGCCGTTGTTCTCGAAGACGACGCGAGCCAGGTACTCGATGTTGACCTGGTGGACAATACCGGTTCCCGGAGGAACAACGCGGAAGTTGGAGAATGCGCCAGTACCCCAACGGAGGAACTTGTAGCGCTCATCATTGCGCTGGTACTCAATTTCGACGTTCTTAGCCAGAGCGTCTTCGCTACCGAAGGCCTCGATGATGACCGAGTGGTCGATGACCATCTCTGCCGGGTTCAGCGGGTTAACCTGATCCGGGTCGCCGCCGAGAGTCTTAACAGCCTCACGCATGGTAGCCAGGTCAACAACACAGGCGACGCCGGTGAAGTCCTGCATAATAACGCGAGCAGGGGTGAACTGAATCTCGATCGACGGATCAGCCGAAGGAACCCAGTTGGCGACAGCCTTGATGTGCTCCTCAGTGATGTTGGCGCCATCTTCGTTGCGCAGCAGGTTCTCACCGAGAACCTTCAACGAGTAAGGCAGCTTCTCCATACCCGGCACGGCGTCAAGAGCGAAGTAGTCATAAGACTTGTCTCCGACCTCAAGCTTGCGCAGGGCGTTGAAAGAGTTCTTGCTTTCAGCCACAGTCAGCTCCATTTCTATTCGGGTGAATTGTCGCCTTAACTGAAGAGTCCGGCACTCGAATTTCGGCTCTCCACAAGGCATAGGTGCGATCACGCCGCCCCTTATCAACCAATTAAAGCAATAATCACGACGCGGGGCACACGAGCCCACACACACGTTTTTAAGGAAGCGTTACCGTCCTTGCATTAACAATAACAGTACGAACGTTCTGTATGTAGATTGCTCGCGGCGCGCCGAGTCACGCTACCCCCGTTCACATCCAGAGCAGGCCATTATAGATAGGACAAACGAAGCAGCATCTCCGCCAAATTGGGGCGCGTGGAAACCATTCTCACGCAAAACAGGAGCACGATACGGAAGGCAGTTAATGCATACGCCAGCAGATTCACAGGCAGCGAAAGAAACCGTCGAAAAGGCGGTCGCTCAGCTACGCACCGACAACATCGTGACAAATAACCCACAGCTCCGAGAAGCAGTCCAGCCAATTGTCGACGATGCAGCAAATCGGGGGGTGCCCAATTTCAATATCATCTACCTAGATAGCGAGAAGATTTACCCCGTCGCCGAACAAAAGAACACCGACATCTTTTCCTTTGCCCGCCAAGTAGCGGACCAAGTCGGCGGCACCACTGTCGTGCGCACACCGGGCAATGTGGCCACCGCATCTGCCGATTTCCCCCGCGCAGCCATTGAACGCGCCGACCACGCAATGATGGAGACTCCGCGAGACTATCCGGCGGGTCTCGATGCCTATTTGCACGAGCTCACTAACTACGTCGTTCCGTGGACTCTTTACAGCCTCATCGCAGGCGTCGTTATCGTCGCACTCTTCGTCGGGCTGACGTTCTACTGGCTACACACACGCCCAACCGCCTAAGAGTTCGCTTTACGACGGACGCTGGAGTTAACGGCCCCACTGAATACATTCACCGTCCCCGGTTTTCCACCCCACGGCAAGGGACAGGGTAAATGCCCCAAAAACTGGTAGCAGTGGAGAACTCAGTCACTATCTCAATTGGATAACACTGTTGCAGTCGCCGTAACCGTGTCAACGATTTTCGCCAAGGTCAAGCATGAGCGCTTGACCTTTTCTTATGCCCGGTACCCCAGGTAAAGGTCCGCGGCAGTCCGGCACGCCGATAAGTCATCACATAGTGACATAATTCACACAGAAAACTGGGGTTCATCATAACCGCAGGCCACGGCATATAACGAAACGGTTACAAAGTGGGGGACAGTTGGTAATTTTGTTACTTATGTTTTTTTAGAGCTTTTTGACCCGTAAAGTGCTTCGTGATGCCAATAGTGGACTCAAGGGTCCAGTATTGACCAATGAAAACTCGCGGGAGCGCCGCTGTTGCTTTTGGTTCTGGTTTCGGTTCGACGTTTTTCGAAGTTCCACTCAAGACCTGGAGGCAACAACGGGAAGATATCCAACGATGGGGAAGTCGCTGGTGTCGATTCTGAGGCGTGAACGCACCCATAGGAGAAATGTAGGAGTAACGCGGTGCCGAGTAATCGCAAAGTCCGTGCATCATATTGGACTCGTCCAATTGCCGGTATTATCACGGCGGGTCTTCTGGCGACGAACACTCAGGTCGCAGCTGCACAACCACTGAATCCGAGCGACGCCCAGATCCGTCAAGCGCGTGAGGCGGCCTCTAACGCCGAGTCGTACTTGCAGTCCCTGGTCGCCGAGGTAACTTCCAGCGAGCGCCGGGTATCTGACCTCGAGCTACGCATGGGCACTCTCCGCGAGGATGTCAACAAGGCCATGGTGGACCTTGAGAACGCTCGAGATGCCGCTAACCGTGCGCGCGAGGCGGTCGACGAGGCGCGAACCCAACTCGACCGTTCCCGCGCTGAGCTCGCTAGTGCCCAGAAGCAGTTCGACGAGCTAGCACGCACCATCATGCGCCAGGGACGTTCCAGTGGCTCGATTCTCGAGGGTGCGCGAGATGCATCCGAGGCTATTAACCGTCTGTCCGCTTTGCGTCGCGAAGCGGATCGTCAAGAGCAGACCGTTGACTCTCTGGATAAGAATCGAACCGAGGCTGCTAACCAGGAGTCCACGCTTCGCAAGAAGAGTGACGAAGCTCAGCAGGCGGAAGCCACCGCAAACCAGCGAAACACCGATGCTCAGAACGCGTACTCCGAGGCAAACGAGGAGCTTCAAAAGGAGCAAGCTGATTACCAGCAGGCTCAGGTCGATCGCGATGCCGCAAAGGCATCTTTGGATGCAGCCCGAAACGCGGTCAACGAGCTGAACTCCCAGCGCCAGAATTATGAGAACGAGCAGGCCCGCAAGGAAGCGGAAGACGCCGCTGCCAAGAAGGCCGCTGAGGAAGCCGCAGCTAAGACTCGCGCCGAGGCGCAGTCGAACCAGACTGATGAGGATTCCTCTTCTGAGTCCACAGATGAAAGCTCTAGCACCACTGGTTCTACGGGCTCGACTGATTCCACTAGCTCTACCGACTCGACTGGTTCTACGGCCTCCACTGGCTCTGACAGCTCCACCGGCTCCACTGGCTCTAGCAGCTCCACCGGCTCCACCAGTTCCTCTGAGACGACCGAATCTTCGGACTCCTCTGAGTCCACCGAGACCTCGGAATCTTCTAGCACCGACAGCTCGTCGTCAAGCGGCACCCCGGCGCAGACTGTGGCGCCGACGAATCCAGAGACCGGTCAGAGCACCTCGGGTTCTTCCAGCCAGAAGGTCGAGACTGTCATCGCACGCGCGATGGGGCAGCTCGGTGTCCCATACGCATGGGGCGGCGGCAACGCCAACGGCCCGACCAAGGGCATCCGTGACGGCGGAGTAGCTGACTCCCACGGCGACTACAACAAGATTGGTTTCGACTGCTCGGGCCTGACTCTGTACGCCTACGCCGCTGTCGGCATTGACCTGCCTCACTACACCGGCTACCAGTACCAGCGCGGAAAGCACTACCCGGCATCTCAGATGAAGCGTGGTGACCTGCTGTTCTGGGGCCCGAATGGTCATGGCCACGTCGCTATCTACCTGGGCGATGGCAAGATGATTGAGGCACCGCAGTCCGGTTCTGTGGTTAAGATTTCGCCAGTCCGTTATAACGGAATGACACCGAACGTTGTCCGCCTCGTCTAGTTTCTAACGACGTGTTCTACAGGTCGGGCGACCGACCTAAAGAAGGGTTTCTCTGTGACCTACCCAACGCCCACTGACCACACGGACCTCGAGCGCGCATACGCGGAGCTGGGGAAGGTTGTGGTTGGCCAGGAGCACCTGATTAAGCAGCTCTTCATCGCGATGCTCGCAGGAGGTCATGTCCTGCTCGAAGGTGTTCCGGGTGTTGCGAAAACTCTGGCAGTGTCTACTTTTGCCACAGTGATGGGTGGGTCCTACTCCCGCATCCAGTTCACTCCGGATTTGGTGCCATCAGATATTGTCGGCACCCGGATTTTCCGCCAGGACACCTCGGAGTTCATTGTCGAGCCCGGCCCGGTCATGTCAAATATCGTGCTCGCTGATGAAATCAACCGCGCACCGGCGAAGGTGCAGTCGGCACTGCTGGAAGTCATGGCAGAGCACCAGGTGTCCATCGCAGGGGAGTCCACGCCAGTACCGGAGCCGTTTTTGGTTCTGGCCACGCAAAACCCAATCGAAAACCAGGGTGTCTACCCACTGCCGGAGGCCCAGCGGGACCGTTTCCTATTTAAGGTCCTCGTGGGTTACCCCACTCCGGCGGAAGAGCGGGAGATTGTCTACCGCATGGGAGCCACCCCTCCAGTCGCGCAGCAGATTCTCACCCCAGAGAGTGTTCGGGAACTGCAGCGCGCTACCCGCGAAGTCTTTGTCCACCACACACTGATTGACTACATCGTGGCCGTCATCGAACTCACCCGCAATCCGATGCGGGCGGAGTTGAAGGATGTCGACCGCTGGCTTTCCTATGGCGCATCACCGCGTGCAACTCTTGGTGCTGTCGCGGCTGCCCGCGCCCACGCGCTGTTTTCCGGTCGCGACTATGTCGTGCCGGACGATGTGGTCTCCGTGCTTCCCGACGTGCTGCGTCATCGCTTGGTCCTTTCCTATGAGGGCCTGGCCGATGGCGTTACTCCCGAACGGATTATTGACATCGTGTTGTCTCACGTGCGCCTTCCCCAAGGCGCGAGCACTGGCTCCGATGAGGGCACTGCCTCCTAATGTCAGCTCGTGAAGACGATCTTGCACGCGTCCTGGCGTACTTAGAGCTAACTGTTACGCGTAAGCTCAACGGACTTTTGCGCGGCAGCTTTCTCTCCACCGCTACTGGAGATGGCTCTGAGCCGGTTGGCTCCCGCGAATATGTTATCGGCGATGATGTTCGCCAGATGAACTGGGCAGTGACAGCCCGCACTGGAGTGCCGCACGTTCGCACCTCCGAGGCCGAGCGCGAGCTGGAGTGCTGGATTGTAGCCGAACCCGCCGCACGTCTGTCCACCGGCTTGGCCGATACCACCAAACGACATCTGCTCACCGCCGCTGCCGGCGCAGTAACGATGCTTAACGACGCCCCGGGGTCCCGAACTGGATTAATCGCCGGTGGCACTCCAGTGCCCGCGGGCCAGGGCCGTGCCCACAGCTTGATGCTGCTCAAGCAGTTGGCTGACGCGACTGCTGAGCATAACCTCGCAGCGGATATTGACACAGTAATGACTCAGGCTCCGCGCGCTGGGCTGTTGGTTGTCATCTCGGATTTCCTTGGATCACTCGATTGGGCGCGCCCGCTGCGCGTTGCCTCGGCCTCGACAGAGATTATGGCGATTCGCCTGGTAGATCCAGCCGATGAAGCCCTGCCCGGCGAAGGCCCGGTGGTCATGGCGGATTCCGCAACCGGCGAGACCATTGAACTCAACATCAACGACAAGACCCGCGCCGAGTATACAGCTCAGGCTCGTGCCCACCACGAGCGTGTAATCAATGAACTGCGCAAATGCCGTGCTCGCGTTATTACCTTGCGTACGGATTCCGATTGGGTACTGGATTTTGCTCGACAAATTGGCCAACATTAGCGTCTGAGTAACCGCTTGTTAGTGCTATCTTTTTTGGGCCACCGACTAACCGGCTATAGCCACTGGTTTATACGCGACTGTTTAGGCGACTGGATGTGAGGAAACTGATACCGCGATGACGTTCCTAAACTCAACTTTTGCGCACCCAGGGTGGCTGCTCGCACTCGCTCTGCCTCTCGTGGCAGCCGTGGCCTATTGGATCAGCACTAAGCAGCGAAAGCAACGTGCCATTGCCTTTGGCAACTTCACCATCGTTGGGTCACTGGGGAATGAGTCGTCGGCACGCCTGCGCCATGTCGTGGCTATCAGTGCGCTGTTGTCGCTAGTTCTGGTCATCATTTCATTGGCTGGTCCGATTTCGGAGACCAAAGTCGCCCGCAACCGAGCGACGGTTATGCTGGTGGTCGACGTTTCGCTGTCCATGTCGGCCACAGATGTTGCGCCAGACCGCATCACTGCAGCTAAAGAAGCCGGCCAAGAGTTCGTGGAGAACCTTCCCGACGACCTAAATATCGGCCTGGTAACGTTCTCTGGTCGCGCTCGCACTGCTGTCAGCCCGACTACCAACCATGACACCGTGAATCGAGCGCTCCAGGCTGCTGAGTTAGATCAGGCGACTGCGACCGGTGATGCCATCGCTGCCGCGCTGGATGCCATCAATCAGTTCAGCGACTCGGTTCAGGGCGGGGGAGAAGGCGCCCCACCAGCTACAATCGTGCTGCTTTCCGACGGCAAACAGACCGTCCCACAAGAACTCGACGATCCCCGCGGCGCATATACCGCCGCCGCCGAAGCCGCCAAGGCCGGGGTGCCAGTCAACACGATTTCGTTCGGTACCGCGCAAGGCGCAATCACGGTTCAGGGCGAATTAATTCCAGTGCCTAACGACGACGATTCGCTGCGAGAAATCGCCCGTCGAACAAAAGGTGAGTTCTTCAGCGCTGGTTCCCTCGAGCAGCTCCGCGATGCCTATGGCTCACTGGAAGATGACATCGGTTACGAACTCAAGCGGGCCGAGAATCCGAGGCCCTATCTGATCGCAGCCTTCGCGATGCTGCTAGTGACCGTGGGCTCACTGCTTGTGACCAATCGTCGAATTCCGCAGTAGGGCTGGGTTAGGGTGCCGTCGTAAAGCGATTTGTATGGAACCCGATTGGCAGGAGACGCCGGGGGCATTGAGCAGTCGTCTTATGGAGTCCTCAGACTGCGCTACTAACATGATTAGCTATGTCTTCTGATAATTTTGACGCTATTATGCTGTTGTCTTTCGGCGGTCCCGAAAAGATGGCCGATGTGCGTCCCTTCCTGGAGAATGTCACCCGCGGCCGCGGAATTCCGCCGGAGAGGTTGGACGAAGTCGGTGCTCACTACGCGCACTTTGGCGGTAAGTCCCCGCTCAACGATTTAAACCGCGAAATTGTCTCCAACCTTAAGGCTGAGCTCACTCGCCGTGGCTATGACTTGCCTGTTTATTTCGGCAATCGCAATTGGCATCCGATGGCTGAAGACACCGCGGCAAAGATGGCTGATGACGGTGTTAAGCGAGCGCTCGTTTTCGCCACTAGCGCCTGGGGCGGCTACTCCGGCTGCCGCCAGTATCACGAAGACATTGCTCGGATGCGCGAATCTCTGGGCGACCGTGCTTTTGACATGGAGAAAATCCGGAGCTTCTACGATCATCCGCTCTTTATAAAAGCCTATGCAGACGCAGTGCGTGAGGCGTTTGCCAAGCTACCGGATGACCGCCGTGAGGACGCCCGGCTTATTTTCACCGCTCACTCTATTCCGGTCTCGGCGGACAAGGCATCCGGGCCGGTAGAGCTCGGCGGAAATCTTTACTCCCGCCAGGTCAACGAAGCAGCACGGCTCGTCGCCGACGCAGTGGGTATCACCGACTTTGACGTCGTCTGGCAGTCCCGCTCTGGCCCGGAGCACGTGCCGTGGTTGGAGCCTGACATCGTCGACCACGTTGAAGCGAAGGTCGCCAACGGCCTCCGATCCGCAATAGTGTGCCCGATTGGCTTCATCTCGGATCATGTTGAGGTCGCCTGGGATTTGGATGCTGAGCTTCAGGATGAAATGGCTCATCACGACATCGTCATCGAGCGGGTCGCAACGCCTGGTCCGACGGCTACTTTCACTGACATGCTCGTGGAGCTCATCGAAGAGCGCATCGCAGATGTCAAGCCCCGCCATCTGGGAAGTGAACCGCTACTCGGCTCGGCCTGCAACGGCGCTCCCTGCGCCGCATCCTGTTGTACCCCGGCAAAGCGCCGCCCACACTGATTCCTTTGGTTTCAATCGGGCCTCGGGGCAGGGCAAATCTCTAGCGGGTCCACTCCTGAATCGCGTATTCCACCGCGCTCATCCGCGCCTGCCGGATCTTTCGCCACAGCGGGATGAGCTGCGCGTCAAACGCGGCGCTGCCGTGCCCGGACTCGCTGCCCTGTGCCACCGCCAGAATCGACGACACCCGATCAGCTCTGGCGAGCACTCCCAGTGCACGGCGCGGCACATCATCCGGCACAAAGGCCATGTCCAGGTGGTCATCGAGCATGCCGACCATCAGCCGGGGATCCACTTTCGGGGCACCACTGCTTGACGACGTCAGCGGTGAACGCGGCATCGCCGCAATCGTGGCAGCCGCAACCCGCGCCGCATCTGCCAGCTGTAAATCCGCCTCGCCAGGGGAGAGATAGGCCGGCTCGGGAATGTGGCCTTCCAGTGTGTACCAATGCCACTGCGGTAGGCCTGGCACCGGCGTTGTCACTGGTATGAGCACATGGTTCCAGCCCGGCTCCGCATCCGCAATCACAATGGCCGAGCCTGCTGCGCGTGCAGCTTCAGCGGCGTCGGTTCCCGCAGGCAGTGCAGGTGCATCACCGGGCCCGGAGAGAATGAGGCGGACGAGGGGACGGTGGTCACTGTGCCAATCTCCCGCTTCAGTAACCGCTCGAAGAAGGCGGAGCATGTCGCTTCGATCGAGATCAGCGTCGCAATCGATGACATTCGGAACCGTGGCGTCGGCAAGCACGAACGTCCCCGGAACTGACGTGGGTCCGCCGAGCGAGTCTAGCGCGTCGAGGAGATGATCGTAGTTTTCCAAACCCGACAACCACGCGCCCAGCCAAAGGGCGATGTGCTGAGTTGGACTCCAGACCTGGTCGAGAACACTGCGCTGCATAGTGCAGCTCATCCTAGTGCAGCGTGTCGTTGGTCCCGTAACCGATGCTGTTAATCTCAGTACCCATGAGCTTTCAAGACCCGTACCGCAATCAGGACGTGTTCGCTGGCGCACGTGGCCACCGCCGTCGTATCCCACAGCCGGCACGCGAGGTGACAGCAGAAAATGGTGTTGTCGTCGAGGCGTCCTATGACGGATTCGTCGGTGCAATTATCGGGTTGGAGAAAACTTTCGACGGCTGGTGCGTCCGGCTGGAGGGCCGCCACGGCAAGTCTCGGCTGTTTCCCATGCACGAGCGCGGTTTTCTCATCGACGGCAAACCTGTGACTCTGGTGCGTCCGAAAGCACAACCCAAAAAGCCCTCGCAGGATCTGTCGGCATCGGGCTCGCGCAAGGTCCACAACGTCAAGGCCAAGGTTGCTCTCCCCAGCCGTATCTGGGTCGAGGGTATTCATGACGCGGCAATCGTCGAGAAGGTGTGGGGCCACGATCTGCGTGTTGAGGGCGTAGTCGTGGAGTATCTGGAGGGCTTGGACAACCTTCCAGAACGCTTGGCCGAATTTGGTCCGGGTCCGAAGCGCCGCGTCGGAGTCCTGGCAGACCACTTGGTGGAGGGCAGTAAGGAAAGCCGCATGACTCAGCAGCTCGGCCCGCACGTGATGGTCACAGGCCACCCGTTTATCGATGTCTGGCAAGCGGTCAAACCCTCGTCGGTAGGCATCGAGGCATGGCCGGAAGTTCCCTACGGGGAGGACTGGAAGACAGGAATCTGCCGTCGCTTGGGCTGGGGAGACGACCCCAAGGAGGGCTGGCGACGTGTCTACGCAGGTGTACACACCTACCGTGATCTGGAGTCAGATTTGATTGGCGCAGTTGAGCGCCTGGTCGACTTCGTAACTGAGCCACATATGCAGTACTGACCCCGGAATACTGGCTCCACTCGCCCCACATTTGTTCTGCAAAGTAGGTAGGGTGAGGGCGTGATTCCTCTCCTTTGGCTCGGAGCAAGCCTCCTACTGGTTCTCGGTGAACTCGCAGTCGGAGATTTAGCACTGTTAATGCTCGGAGGTGGTGCACTGGCAGCGTCCGGTGCGAGCCAGCTTGGAGCGCCGCTTTGGCTATCAGTGGTTATCTTCGCCGTTGTGTCCGCCGCACTTGTGCTGACAGTTCGCCCTGTGTTGCGCAAAAAGATGGCAAAACCGGACAAGTCCGCCGAACTGGAGTCGCGTCCGGAACTGCTAGCGGGCCGTCATGCTGAGGTCATCGAGCCAGTTTCTTCGTCAGCGGGTCTGATTAAGGTCAACGGCGAGTTGTGGAGCGCGCGCAGTCTTCTGACTGCGCAGACCTTCGATGCGAAGGAAAGAGTCACGATTGTAGAGATTTCGGGCAATACCGCAGTAGTGGACAAGCTGCTCTGAGCAGTCAACTCACTTAAAGGGCGCTCGGAGCACTCTTAGTTACTGACCATTAAATAACTGACCACACAGTTTCTAGCTACGGGGGAATCTCATGGAAGGCTTTATCATCCTCGTCGTTTTCATTCTCGTGGTTGTTACCTTGGTTCTCAAAGCGATTGTCCTGGTTCCTCAGGGTGAAGCGGCAATCGTAGAGCGACTGGGACGATACACGCAGACACTGAACAGCGGCCTGAACTTCATCATCCCGATCATTGACCGAGTGCGCGAGAAGGTTGATACCCGTGAGCGTATGGTTACCTTCCCGCCACAGGCAGTGATCACCGAAGACAACCTGACTGTGGCTATCGATACCGTCGTGACCTTCCAGGTCAACGAACCGGATCGGGCAATTTACGGTATCGACGACTACATCTTCGGCGTCGAACAGATCACCACCGCAACGCTTCGCGACGTCGTGGGTGGCCTGACACTGGAAGAGACACTGACTTCCCGTGACTACATCAACCGCCGTCTGCGCGGCGAGCTGGACGAGGCCACTGCCAAGTGGGGTCTTCGTATCGCTCGTGTGGAGCTGAAGGCCATTGAGCCGCCACCGTCGATTCAGCAGTCGATGGAAAAGCAGATGAAGGCCGATCGCGAGAAGCGCGCCATGATTCTGACTGCGGAAGGTACCCGCGAAGCCGACATTAAAACTGCTGAGGGCCGTAAGCAGGCACAGATTCTCGCCGCCGAAGGTAACAAGCACGCAGCAATTCTGGCTGCTGAAGCTGAGCGTCAGGCAACCATTCTGCGCGCTGAGGGTACTCGCGCCGCTACCTACCTTGAGGCACAGGGTAATGCTCGCGCTATCCAGAAGGTCAACGCAGCTGTTAAGGCTTCACAGTTGACACCTGAGATTCTTGCCTGGCAGTACCTGGAGAAGCTGCCTGAGCTGGCAAATAAGGACGGCAATACTGTTTGGATGATTCCGTCGCAGTTTGGCGACAGTCTCGAGAGCTTCGCTAGGGCTTTCGGCAAGAAGGATGCCGACGGTGTCTTCCGCTATGAGCCTCCGGCCGTGAGCCGAGAGACCAAGGAAGAGGCTGAGCAGGGCCGCGACGAGAACTGGTTCGACATGTCGACTAATCCGGAGTTGGCTCGTGCAGTTGCCGCGGCGAACGAGGTCGCTAACCGCCCGGTTGATGATCCGGTAGCTGCAGCAGCTGGTAATACCCCTGAGAGGAAGAAGAATCGCCGCGCTGATTCGGCTCAGCCCGCTCAGCCTGAACAGTTGGGTGGCCAGAACGGCCCGGCAGCGGTTGAACCTGCGACACCGGCTGCGCCCGCTGCGCCGGCCACACCGGCTGCGCCGTCAGTTCCTTCCGGCAAACGTGACCTGCCCTCGGCTCCTGGCACCGGCAATACCAATGCAGGCGGCGGTACACACTCCGCCGAGCGTCCAGATTTTTCAGGATGGTCACGTGACCCTTACGCCCCAGAAAATGGGCAGTAAGCTTTTATAACTCATCAGCTCGCTGAAGCAGGTGGACGGCCAGGTTCCATCCGGCCAGCTCCGCCTGCCAGCCAGCTGCTGCGAGGCGCTGATTGACGGCCTGCTTTGAAACTCCCAATTCTTCCGCGGCCTCTACCTGTGAATAACCAGCGCGAACCAAACCAGTTGCCTCGCGGCCTTCGGGGGACCTGCGAGAGATAACGTGGTGCAGCAATGTGAATGCTGCACCAATATCCTCCGAGTAATCCTTACCACGCGGATTGTTAGTCCGAATGCGGGTTTTTACCGTGCCGGCCCTGCCTCCCTTACCGATGACTGAGCTCGATGCCAGATGCGCTTGCTCAATGTCGTCCTGAGGACAAACACCGATACCTATCGCCCAGTCACCTGCGGCCAATAGCGCCAGCACAAGCGTGGTGACTCCCACAGCATTTTCAGGAGCTGCGCGAAGCGCTTCGATACCTGCAACCTCAACAGTTCCTACGCCTTCCAGGCCGGAAAGTGCCTGCGCAGAGGCCTGAACGTGATCTGCCCTGCGAGTAGATCGACCGCGATACCTGGCAAAGACTGAATACATACGCTCTAGTCTAGCCCCACCCCTTGACAGTTGGGCTAAGACACTTTCCTTCCCTCCGCACACTCACGGGCGCCCCACACCAACTCGCCGAAAACTCACGTCTAGCTCAAGAGCGCCAAGCGGTGTTTTAACGTTTCGAAGAACCGGTTACGACAGGGAACTTGGCGTCCGCAAGAAGTCCCAGCAAGCCAAGCACGAGCAGAATTCCCGTGGCCACCGCAAAGCGCACGTCGAAGCCGACCAACAGCGCGTCGCCAAGCAGAACGACGGCGAGTGTGTTCGGCGCCGAACCTAGGGCAGTGGCGATGATATACGGCACGATGCGTATCGACGACAGTCCACAGGCGTAGTTGAGAAACGAAAATGGCACGCCAGCAATCATGCGCAAGCTGAGCACTGTGAGCCAGCCGCGTTGCTCCAACCGATGGTCGAGACTGAGAAGACGGCGGTTGGTCAGGTGCGTGCGAAACCAATCGCGTCCCAAAAACCGCACAATACAGAGGGAGAGAAGGGCAGAAACCGTCGTCGCAGTAATTGCCAGCAGGAAACCGAGCACTGGCCCGAAGAGAATTCCGGAAGCCAAAGTGAATACGGTGCGGGGGATTGGGAACTGAGTCAGTGCAACGTATGCGAGAAAGTAGAGGAGCGGGAACCAGTCACCGGCATCGATGGACCACTGCCGGATGGTAGCGACGGTGGGAACATCGACGTACAGCGTGACGACGACCCCCACACCTACGGCTAGCACCAGCAGAACCTTTTTGAGTGTAGGGGTAATTCGCACATCGGATACGTTCACCCATTTGAGGTTACCGGGGATTGCGGGGAAGCGTGTGACCTGCGCGTTGGAGGCTCTGCGAGGAGGGCTAGTCAGCGGCTAAAGGCGTTTGCCCATTATTTCACTAGGATGGGAATCAAGGTCACTATGCCTTGGCTCGAGCACTTGACGTGCCCGTCAGCACAAAACCGAACGTAAGGGTATTGCACAAATAGCTGAAAAGTTCAGTGCATGGACACTCGGGTGAGTCTTAGCGTCTGACTAGTGGCTCTTATTGACTATTGGAGGAAGCCAACGCCTTTAAATCCCTTTCCGTCGCGGAGAATTCGGAAATTGTCGCAGCCGAATTTCCTCGGTTATGGATTGATAGAGGCGTTGCTTAGAACATGTAAGGGAGAAGGTCTGTCGTGACTGACCGAACGACCCCCGAATCACCTTCCACGCTGCCACCAAACTTCGAGGAATTGCAGAATTCCTGGTATCAGGGCGTGGCCAAGGTATTCGCGCGGGTGCACAAGCAAGACGTTGCAGATGTACCGCTCGATATTTGGAAACGACTGATTCAGACCACCTATGACGGTGTCGATGTTCGCCCGCTCTACACCCGCGCGGACGAGCTCGCGGAAAGCCCAGCTCCGGGCCAGTTCCCATTCGTCCGTGGCGCAAAGGTCACTTCGGACAACACCAACGGTTGGGGCGTTCGGGAAACCTTCGGTCGCCAGTACCCAGGTGAGGATGCACTTGACCCAAAGGCCGTCAACGAGACTCTGCTGACTGCACTGGAAAACGGCACCACGGACATCCGCCTGGACTTCACCGGCTCCCTCGAAGCCGCTGATGTGCCGGCTCTGCTCAACAACGTCTACGTCGACCTTGCTCCGATTGCCGTGCATGCCGGTAAGAAGACTGCGCAGGTTGCGGAAGCACTGACGTCCTACATCGAGCAGGCAAACCCGACTAATCCGGACGCCGTCGCAGTCGAGCTTTCCGCGGCTCCGCTGACCTCCGCTTTTGCCGGTATTGACGATATTTCTCTCGACGAGGCCACGCAGCTGGCCGTCAAGGCGGCTAAGCAGCCGGGCGACGTCCGTGCCCTGCTTGTCGACGGCGTTGTTTTCTCCAACCTGGGTGCAAACAACATCCAGGAGATTGGCTACAGTCTCGCCGTTGGTGTCGCCTACTTGCGTGCGCTGACCGACGCGGGCTTGAGCGCTGAAGAAGCCCTCGGCCAGATCGCTTTCCGCTTTGCCGCTACCGACGACCAGTTCGACACCATTGCGAAGTTCCGCGCCGCTCGCGTTCTCTGGGCCCGCGTTGCTGAGGTTATCGGCGCCCCTGAAGCTGGCCGCGCTCCGATGCACGCCGTGACAGCCCCGGTCATGTTCAGCCAGCGCGATCCGTGGGTCAACATGCTGCGTGTGACTGTCGCCTCCTTCGCCGCAGGTGTCGGCGGTGCCTCCTCAGTTGAGGTTCTGCCGTTTGATTACGCAGTTGTCGGCGGCATGCCGAACGTCTCCAAGACTTTCAAGGCTCGCATCGCTCGCAACACCAATCTGTTGCTGCTGGAAGAGTCTCACCTTGGTTACGTCGCCGACCCAGCAGGTGGCTCCTACTTCGTCGAAGACCTGACCGAAGAAATGGCCGACAAGGCATGGGAGATCTTTACCGGCACTGAGGCCGGCGGCGGTTTCGCCTCCGCGGAGGCCGATATTCGCGCCGCCCTGGACGCTACCTGGGAAAAGCGCCGCGCCGACATCGCACACCGCCGCACCAAGGTCACCGCCATCAACGAGTTCCCGAACCTGGCTGAGGCCCCACTGGCTCCTGAGGCCCGCCCGGAGGGCGACCCGATTCGCCGTTGGGCCAGCGACTTCGAGGCGCTGCGCAACCGCTCCGATGACTTCCTGGCTGAAAAGGGCAACCGTCCGCTGATTGCCATGCTGCCGCTGGGTCCGCTGGCCAAGCACAACATCCGCACTGGTTTTACCTCCAACCTGCTGGCTTCCGGCGGTATCGCCGTCGCCAACCCCGGCCAGGTTGTGCCGGGCGAGGCAGGTTTCGAAGAGGCAGTGAAGGCCTCTCCGATTGTCGTGCTGTGCGCAGCCGACAGCGAGTACGAGGCCTCGGGCCAGGACGCTGTCAAGGCCGCCCGCGCCGCCGGCGCTAAGGAGGTCTTGGTGGCCGGCTCCGAGAAGAGCTTCGCCAATGCCGCTGAGGACGCTCGCCCCGACGGATACCTGAACATGACCATCGATGCTGTCGCGGAGCTGTCCCGACTGCTGAACGAACTGGGAGCGTGAAGGAAGTAATGACCACCATCCCAAATTTCGCTGACATCTCCCGCAACACCGACGACGCAGCCGCTGCCACCAACAAGGCAGCTGCCGCGGAAGCTGGTGAAGTGTGGACCATTCCAGAGGGCATCGATGTCAAGCGCGTCTACGATCGCGCTGACCGCGACGCCGCTGCTGCCGAGGGCCACCCGGTAGATTCTTTCCCGGGTATCGCCCCATTCATGCGCGGGCCGTACCCGACCATGTACACCAACCAACCGTGGACTATTCGCCAGTACGCTGGCTTCTCCACCGCAGCTGAGTCCAATGCCTTCTACCGCCGCAACCTCGCGGCCGGCCAGAAGGGCCTTTCGGTCGCTTTCGACCTGGCTACCCACCGTGGCTACGACTCGGACAACCCGCGTGTGTCCGGCGACGTCGGTATGGCCGGCGTGGCAATTGACTCGATTTACGACATGCGTGAGCTCTTCCAGGGCATTGACCTGGGCGGCGTCTCGGTGTCTATGACCATGAACGGCGCTGTGCTGCCGATTCTGGCCTTCTACATTGTCACCGCTGAAGAGCAGGGCGTTTCGACCGAGCAGCTGCGCGGTACGATCCAGAACGACATTCTCAAGGAGTTCATGGTTCGTAACACGTACATCTACCCGCCGAAGCCTTCGATGCGAATCATCTCCTCGATCTTCGAGTACACCTCGGCAAAGATGCCGAAGTTCAACTCGATTTCGATTTCCGGCTACCACATTCAGGAAGCGGGCGCGACGGCCGACCTTGAGCTCGCTTACACGCTTGCCGACGGCATCGAGTACCTGCGGGCCGGTATTGACGCTGGCCTGGAAGTTGATAAGTTCGCTCCGCGTCTGTCCTTCTTCTGGGGCATCTCGATGAACACCTTCACCGAGATCGCCAAGCTGCGTGCAGGCCGCATCCTCTGGTCCGAGCTGGTTGGCAAGTTTGGCCCGAAGAACCCGAAGTCCCAGTCCCTGCGTACTCACTCGCAGACCTCTGGTTGGTCGCTGACCGCTCAGGATGTCTACAACAACGTCGCGCGTACTGCTGTTGAGGCTATGGCCGCAACACAGGGCCACACCCAGTCGCTGCACACCAACGCACTGGACGAGGCTCTGGCACTGCCGACTGACTTCTCAGCCCGTATTGCTCGTAACACTCAGCTGCTGCTTCAGCAGGAGTCCAACACCACGCGTCCGGTTGATCCGTGGGCTGGTTCCTACTACATCGAGTGGCTGACTAATGAGCTGGTCAAGCGTGCACGCCAGCACATCGACGAGGTCGAAGAGGCCGGCGGTATGGCACAGGCCACCATCGAGGGCATTCCGAAGCTGCGTATTGAAGAGGCTGCAGCTCGTACGCAGGCCCGTATTGACTCGGGTCGTCAGGCTCTCATCGGCGTGAATAAGTACCAGGTCGAAGAGGACGAGGCCATCGAGGTTCTCAAGGTTGAGAACTCCCGCGTGCGCCAGGAGCAGATTGACAAGCTGGCTCGCCTGCGCGCCGAGCGCGACGAGGAAGAGGTTCAGAAGGCACTGGCCGCTCTGACCGACGCTTGCCGTAACCCGGGTGAACCGGGGGACCTGGACAAGAACCTTTTGAAGCTCGCTGTCGACTGTGCTCGCGCCATGGCCTCCATCGGTGAAATCTCCGACGCCATGGAAGAGGTCTTTGGCCGCCATCAGGCCGAGATCCGTACTCTCTCCGGCGTCTACAAGGACGAAGTTGGCAAGGAGGGAGCCGTGTCCAACGTCTCCAAGGCCATCGCCATGGCCGATAAGTTCGAAGAGCAGGAAGGTCGCCGTCCCCGTATCTTCCTGGCCAAGATGGGCCAGGATGGTCACGACCGTGGCCAGAAGGTCATCGCGTCCGCCTACGCGGACCTCGGCATGGACGTTGACGTGGGACCGCTGTTCCAAACTCCGGAGGAGGCCGCCAAGTCGGCAGTCGACTCGGATGTCCACGTCGTCGGTGTTTCTTCGCTGGCCGCCGGACACCTGACGCTCGTTCCTGCCCTGCGCGATGAGCTGGCAAAACTGGGTCGTGAGGACATCATGATTGTTGTCGGTGGTGTTATCCCACCGGGCGACTTCCAGGAACTCTACGATGCCGGCGCCGCGGCTATTTACCCGCCGGGCACTGTCATCGCTGATTCGGCAATCGACATGATGACCAAGCTCTCTAACGAGCTGGGCCTCGACCTTGCCGTTGACGAAGAGTCCTAAATAACTACCGCATCCGCGCTGGGCTGACTGTTCAGCTCAGCGCGTTGTCGGAATTGAGAAGTAGCGATGAACGAGTATCTTGAAGAAAACCTGGGCACCCTCGTCACTACCGCTGGCACGGTCGTTGAGGGAAAGACCGCTGTAGCCCCCGAAGTCGTCCGCCGTGCGCGACGACGGATCGATGTCGACGACCTCTTTGAGGGCGTGCGGGCTGGAAACCGCACTAAGTTGGCCCGGGCAATCACGCTGCTGGAGTCGACTGCTCCGGCGCATAAGGTGCTGGCTCAGGAACTACTGGTGAAGTTGCTGCCATTTTCCGGCAAGGCCATGCGTGTCGGCCTTACCGGCGTCCCCGGCGTCGGTAAATCAACCACGATTGAAACCCTCGGACTGAAGCTGATCGAGGAGGGCCACCGCGTTGCAGTGCTGGCCATCGACCCGTCGTCGACGAAGTCCGGTGGTTCGATTCTGGGCGACAAGACCCGTATGTCCCGACTCTCGGCCGCGGATGAAGCCTTCATTCGTCCGTCGCCCTCTGCGGGCACACTCGGTGGTGTCGCCAAGGCAACGCGTGAGGCCATGGTGGTGCTCGAGGCCGCAGGCTACGACATTGTCATCGTCGAAACTGTCGGCGTCGGTCAGTCCGAGGTCGCGGTGGCCCAGATGGTGGATACGTTTGCGTTTCTGGCACTCGCCGGCGCTGGTGACCAGCTCCAGGGCATCAAGAAGGGTGTGCTGGAGATGGCCGACGTGATTTCTATCAACAAGGCGGATGGTAAGAACTTGCGCCCGGCAAAGCGCGCTGCGCGTGATCTGATGACGGCCATGAAGATGGTTCGTTCCTCAGACCAAGTCTGGACGCCACCGGTACTGACTATGTCGGCATTGGAGGACGACGGCATCGACAAGTTCTGGCAAGCCATCGAAGACCATGTCGAGGCTATGCACGAGAATCATCTCTTTGATGAAAACCGCGCTAACCAGCAGATTAAGTGGATGTGGTCCATGGTTCACGAGACGCTCTTGCAGCGGCTCAACACCAACGAGGCTGTGCAGACAGAGAGCACCCTGGTGGAAAAACAACTCCGCTCGGGGCTGCTCACACCGACGCTCGCCGCCCAGCGCATCATGGAGGCATTTGACCAGGGAAGGGCATCGAACGCCGGGCTCGCCAACTAGGTTCAGAAAGGCGCGGGGTTTTCGTCGTAAAGCGAGTAAAGCGGGCGTATCCGTGTGCGCCTACTGACCGCGGTGATGGGGCGGATCGCTGTAGAGCGTGTGTTCGGCGAAGTGGAGAGCGTTGATCACCAGGTTGGTGAGGTGCTCGTCGGGCTGAGAGTAGAAGCTAGACGTGCCCTCCTTGCGGGTCTGCACCATATTGGCCATGCGCAACTTCGCCAGGTGTTGAGAAATCGCGGGGACGGGGCGATCGAGCGCGCTAGCGATGGCGGTGACGGTCATCTCCCCGTCACGAAGGAGTGACAGGATGGAGAGACGCGTCTTGTCGGCCATCAACTTCAGTACGTTAGTGGCAACGTCGAACTCGGTGCTCGTAGGAGCCTTCTCAGTCATTTGGAGGGGTAGTCCTTTCGAAGTCGACATACCAAACGCTTGCGATGTTCAATGAGTTGAACCTTACTACGTATTGATACCAGTATTCAATTTCAGATGTCACAATAGGCTGTCACGAAAAGGGGAGAGTGCACCTAAGGGGCCGCGACCAAAGGTACTGAAAATTCCTTCAGTAATATCATCTGCATGGATTGGTTGATGGGTACCTTCCCGTGGCTGGTGGAGGACTTAACGTGGTGGCAAGTACTATTTTTCGCACTCGACTACACGATTAAGTTCATCGCGATTGGATGGGTGCCGGAAAACCGAAGCCCATCGGCTTCGACGGCGTGGCTGCTGCTGATTCTGCTGATTCCATTTATCGGCCTACCTCTGTTCCTCTTCCTGGGCTCGCAGCAGATTACGGGCCGTCGGCATGAGGTACAGGCACTGGCACAGGAGCTCATTGCGGAACGTACCGAGCATCTGCCCGACGTACCGGACGATGCCGAGATAGAAGATGACGTTGTCAACGTATTCAAGCTCTCGCGCCAGCTCACGGGAATGCCGGCAATTGCCAGCGCGGAAAAGGGACTTTTCACCGAATTCGACGCCTCCATTGACCGCATGATTGAGACCATCGATGCGGCCCAGAAATCAATCCACGTGCAGTCCTACATCTTTGCACTGGATTCCAGCACGGAGCCTTTCATACAGGCTCTTGAACGCGCGCACGACAGGGGACTAGAGGTCAAGGTACTGGTCGATCCAATTGGTTCGTGGAAGTACCCCGGCTACTACAAGCTGAAAAAGCGCCTGGACCAGGCTAAAATCTCCTGGCACCCGATGCTGCCCGTGAGCTTGCTGAAGCTCACCTGGCGCCGCCTGGATCTGCGTAATCACCGCAAGCTCGTAGTTGTTGACGGCGACATTGTATTCATGGGCTCGCAGAATTTGATTGAGCCCGAATATCAGAAGAAAAAGAACCATAAGATCGGCCGTCGCTGGGTGGACACGTGGATTGAGCTCGAGGGCGATATTGCGCTGGCCTTCGACGCAATTTTCGCGGTTGATTGGACCAGCGAGCTATACAAGACCCCAGACGCCACCAGGGACTATTCACTCCACAACACCGAAGTCAACGACAACTACAACGTTGTCCAGGTGCTGCCGTCGGGTCCGGGCTTCAGCACGGAGCCGAACCTGCGCGTCTTCAATAACATGATCTACCAGGCACACGAGCGGATTATCGCCGTCAGCCCGTACTTCGTCCCCGACGAATCCATGCTCATGGCGCTGACCTCTGCCGCATATGGAGGCATCGACGTCCAGCTCTACGTCAACGAAGAGTCCGATCAGTTCATGGTCGGCCACGCGCAGCAGTCCTACTACCAGGCACTGCTAACCGCTGGCGTGAAGATCTACCGCTATCCGGCGCCTGCGGTCCTGCACTCCAAGTTCATGGTTATCGACGACCGCATGGCCATGTTCGGCTCCTCCAATCTGGATATGCGCTCGTTCGGCCTCAACTACGAGATCACGCTTCTTTCCGCCGCCGGTTCCATCGTGGACAAACTGATCATGCTTGCCGACGAGTACCGCGACAAATCTTTCCTGCTCACCCAGGAGGAATGGAATGACCGGCCCCTTCGTCAGCGCTACCTGGACTCTGTTTTCCGCTTGACCTCGGCGCTGCAATAGGGCAGTCCCATTGGTCCGACAGACAAAGCAAAAATCCCGAGAGCTGCACTAATTGCAGTTTCTCGGGATTTATCTTGTGTCCGGAGGGGGACTTGAACCCCCACGCCCGTTAATAGGGCACTAGCACCTCAAGCTAGCGCGTCTGCCATTCCGCCACCCGGACCGGGTAGGAAGCACTTCCGTGCTGACCTGTGATACTGTATCCCGACTACATAATGAAACACAAATTGGCAGGTCAGAGGGGCATTAGCGCGCCAAACCTGGGTGTAATTACATCAGCGGTGTTAGCCCCGCATCCGCCTTGGATTCGCACTGAGAATCAGGCCCTGCAGATAGGGAGTCTTGTAAAGTCCCTGCAGCGCGCTCATAAAGTAGGCACACTGGTAGTTATGACTACGAATTCCAACGACACCGCAAACGACACTGCAAATGCTCCGGTTTTCCCGGGACCAGATCCGTACGCACCGCTGAAGGATTTGCCAACCTTCGAGCTGTCCTCGCCAGATATCAAGGACGGCGAGAAGATTGCGGATGAATTCCGCGCTCCGTCGAATGTTTCCCCACAACTGGATTGGGCAAATCTGCCGGAGGGCACTAAGTCCATTGCCGTGACCTGCTTCGATCCGGATGCTCCGACCGCTTCGGGCTTCTGGCACTGGGCTGTCTTCAACATTCCAGCGACCGAAAAGGGTCTGCCACAGGGAGCTGGCTCCGAAGACGGCTCTAAGCTGCCAGAAGGCGCTATCCAGCTTGTCGGCGACTCGGGCATGCGTGGTCACTACGGAGCTAACCCACCGGCGCAGCATGCCCCACACCGTTACATGTATGCGGTGCACGCGGTCGACGTGGAGAAGCTTGAAGTTCCGGAAGATGCGACGCCGACCGTGCTTGGCTTCAATCTGTACTTCCACTCGATTGCGCGTGCCATCATCACGCCGTGGTGGGAGAACGTCGGGGAGTAGGGATACGACGCCCACACGGGCAACTCAACCGACCGGGCACGCTACTCATACAGAAAACCCCGGGGCCAGCGCCTTCATGGCCGCTGGCCCCGGGGTCACGTGTTTATTGGGTTAGGAAGCCTCAACGGCTTTCAGCAATTAACCACGCCACGGCAGACCACAGCCGACTGCCTCCGAAATGGAGTAGAATCCCTGAGCTCGAATCTGGCGAGCCAACCCTTGGTGAATGTCACGAATCCAGTCCGGACCGCCATAAATCAACGGTGTGTAGCCCTGCAGTAGGGAAGCGCCGTTGGCAATCCGCTCCCACGCTTGCTCAGCCGTTTCTATGCCGCCGACGCTGATGAGAACTAGTTTGTCTCCGACGCGCTCGTGCAGCAGCTTCAGCGCCTCTAGTGACCGAGCTGCCACAGGAGCACCCGAGACTCCACCGGCCCCCATCTCCGCGACCTCATCCGCGGGCGTACGCAGGCCCTCGCGAGAAATGGTGGTGTTGGTAGCCACAATGCCCGCCAGCCCCAGGTCAACCGCCAAGTCAGCAACTGCGATGACATCATCGTCGGAGAGATCAGGAGCAATCTTGACCAGCACCGGCGAGTCGGTCTCCTCAGTCACCGCTGCCAGAATCGGGCGCAGTGACTCCACTGCCTGAAGGTCGCGCAGACCCGGCGTATTCGGTGAGGAGACGTTGACAACAACGTAGTCCGCCAAGCCGCCGAGCTGGCTAGCCGATTCTCGATAGTCATCGACGGCCTCTTCCAGCGGAGTCACCTTGGTCTTACCAATGTTGATACCAATCACGTCGTCACTGCGACGCGCCCGCAAGTTCTCCGCTACAGCAGCGGCGCCGGGGTTGTTGAAACCCATGCGGTTCAAAATGGCGCGATCTTCCTTCAGACGGAACAGACGCGGGCGATCGTTGCCCGGCTGCGGCTTGGCAGTCACGGTTCCCAGTTCCGCGTAGCCAAAACCAATTGGCCCCCAGCAATCCGGAGCAATAGCAGCCTTGTCGAAGCCCGCGGCGAGCCCCAGCGGACGCGGGAAGTCCACGCCGAACACGGTTTGACGCAGCACAGCATCGTCAACAACGAGTAACTTGCTCACCGCCCGCTGTAGACTCTCCGACTTCTGCAGCCCCTTCAGGGTCTTCGAGATGGCCTCGTGAATCTGCTCCGGTGGGACCTGGAACATTGCCTTTAGCGCGAGTTGATAGGACTTGGCGCGAAGTTTCGAAGGCATCTACTTAGTCTCTCCCTCGGAGTCGTCTGCTCCCTTGGTGTCACCTGCACCGGTCGGTAGTTTATCGGCTGGTTCCCGAACCGACATCTCCTCACGAATCTTCTCTGCATCCTGCTTGAAATCAGCAATTGCCTTATCGACGTCCGCGGAGTCAAAAATCTGGGCCCCGTCACCGGTAGCCGAGAAGACGCCAATCTGGCCATCCTCGGTGGCAACAATCGACTGTGGATCTGCAACCGTGTTGATGTCCGCGACCTTGACTGGGGTACCCGAGCTGATGTCGTAGCCAGTCAGCTTGTTCACCTTCGTCGAAGTCACCCAGACAATTCCGCGCGATTCATCGACCGCTACCGCCCACGGAGCCTCCGGGGCCGGAGCTGCCTGGTGGAGGCGAATGACGTCAGTGGCAGTGTAAATAAGAAGCTGGTTGCCCTTGGTGTCTGCGGCAGCAATGACATGATCACCGGAAGCTACCTTGCCGACGCCGATACCCGCACGCAGCGCAGAGCCAGCGCGGGACTCATCGAGCTTGAGCTCATGCACCGAAGTCTCCGGACGGTTGACCTCTAACAGCTTGACGTCCGCGTCATTGTCCGCTTTGGGAATCTCAACGAGCTGCGACCCGTTATTGGCAGCCTTGAAGTCACTGGCCAACTCACCATCAGCGCCGAACACATCGACGACATTGCTATCCGCATGGGCACCGATGATGCGGCCGCCTTCCAGGCCAACTGCGGCGGAGTAGTTGGTGCCACGGCCGACAACGGCCGTTTCCGTAGCCTGGTCAGTAATGACGTGGATGCCATCTTCACACGGCAGCAAAGCGTTAGGGCCGCCCGGCGCGAGCTCACCACACTTCGCGCCCAGCTTCATTGATCGCTCAATTGGGTTATTCAGCGGACCGGCAAAGATTTTGTCCCCGGCCTTCAGGACAACTCGGTCGCCGACCAGCACGGCATCGGTAACGCCCTCATCAATCTTCTTGGCCCTCCCGATAGCAGTATCGGGAGCAGCGGGTGAAGCGGCCGGCACTGGCGTGGCGTTGCCCATTCCGGCATCGATGTCTCCTTCCACATCGGAGGAGCACCCTGCCAGGACCACTGCGCTAGCGGAAAGCCCCGCTAGAAGGGAGGTTATGACACGTCGACGACTGTTTTCACTCACGCTATAGAAACTACCACCCCGGCCTGATTACTTTGTGGACGCCTCCAGCCGTGGGAGGCTCTCGCATTCGTTGTGCCTTATAAGTCTTTATAAGAATGCGGTTACTGATTACAGCGTGACGTCGTCAAGCGCGTTGCAAATCTGCGGTGGCAGCGTGAGTTGTTCGGCGGTGAGGTTTTCGCGTAGCTGAGCGCGGTCTCGAGCGCCAACGAGGATCGAGGTGACGCCCGGCCGATCGCGTGCCCAGGAAATCGCTGCGACGGCAGCACTGACGCCGAGCCCCTTGGCTGCGGTGGTCAGCGCGCCTGCAACCGTGACGCCGCGCGTGTCGAGATAGTCCTGTACCTCTGCGTCGGCGTGTTCGGAAGCAGCGCGGGAGTCCTCGGGAATGATGTGCTGGTATTTGGCGGTCAAAACGCCTTGGGCCAGTGGGGCGCCACCGATAAAGCCGAGCCCCAAATGCTCACAGGCGGGCAGTAGTTCAGCCTCAGGGCTTCGCTGGAGCAGCGAGTACTCATGCTGTGCGAACACCGGAGCGATTCGATCCGCGGCGGCATGCGTCACCGCCGCCTGCCAACCGCTGTATCCACGCACTCCGGCGTAACGTACTTTCCCCGTGAGCACAGCCCATTCCAGGGTATCGGCGACCTCTTCCGGTGGGGTCAGCCCATCCCAGTAGCCGGGCGACCACAGATCAATGTGTTCGACGCCGAGGCGTGCGAGCGTATCGTCGAGGTCCTTTTGCAGTGTCTTACGCGAGCAGTCCACGCGCCTGCCGACGGGCCGCTCGGGGTGTATGCCAGATGCGACCGAGAGCACCAATTCGTCGGCGACACCGCGCTTTGCGATGACTGCACCCAGCATGTCGGCAACAGTGTCGCCGCCGTGGAGTGGGGAAGCGTCGACAAGGTTGCCTCCGGCGTCGAGGAAGTCCGTCAGGATGCGTCCGGCTTCGTCTTGCCTGGTACCCGCACCCCAGGTGGCCGTACCCAGCCCCAAGGCGGAGACGCGTAAACCGCTGTTGCCCAGAATTCGTTGTTGCACGATTTTTACTTTAGGACACCCGTGTGCGGTCGCGGGAAAAGTTCCGCGGGAGAGGTCTCGCTATCGCCGCACCGAAACCTCGCTATAGCCACAACACAAACCGGACGAGTAGCCTATACACCCGTGACTATCATGACGACACTAAGCGCCTCAGCAGATACCGCTGCCGATACCGCCGGCACCGGTATGACCTGGGCGCAGACAATCATCCTGTCCGTAGTGCAAGGTCTGACGGAATTTCTCCCGGTGAGTTCCTCGGGGCACCTTCGGATTGTCTCCGAGCTGCTGTGGGGCCAGGACGCCGGTGCATCCTTCACCGCTGTGGTGCAGCTTGGCACCGAATTGGCTGTGTTGGTGTTCTTCGCCAAGGACATCTGGCAGATCCTCACTGGCTGGTTTGCCGGTCTGTTCAATAAGGAAGCCCGCGGTTTCAACTACCGCATGGGTTGGATGGTGATTGTCGGTACGCTGCCGATTGCCATCATCGGTGTGCTGGGGAAGGACCTCATCCGCGATAACCTGCGCAATCTCTGGATTACAGCCGCTGTGTTGGTGCTTTTCTCCTTTGTCTTTATCGCCGCAGAGGAGTTCGGCCGTCGTGAGCGCAACTATGAAGAGCTGACCATGCGAGATGCCATCGTCATGGGTTTCGCGCAGTGCCTGGCGCTCATTCCGGGTGTGTCGCGCTCGGGCGGTACGGTGTCTGCCGGCCTGTTCTTGCACTTGGACCGAGAGGTTGCAACGCGCTTTTCCTTCCTGCTGGCTATCCCCGCTGTTTTCGCTGCTGGAATTTTTTCGCTTCCAGACGCGTTTGACCCTGCGGCGGGACAGGCCGCTAGTGGAGCGCAATTGGCCATCGGTACGCTGATTGCCTTCGTCGTCGGCTATGCGTCTATTGCATGGCTGCTGAAGTTCGTGTCGAACCACTCCTTCGCTTGGTTCGCCGCGTACCGCATCCCGGTCGGTTTGATTGTTATGGTGTTGCTCGGCTTCGGCACGATCAACGCTGTTTAGTGAGGTAGTGAGTATTTAATGCATTCGTGGCCCCAACCACAGGTTCCCAGTCTCGGCGATGCGCGTTTCGATGTGTTCAACCGCGCCAGCAATACAGGTAAGGCGCATTCGCTTGACGACGAAAGCTCAACATCGGTACCCCTACGCCTCTACGACACCGCGGATCAGAAGGTCTCCCAGGTGGAAGCGGGACCGGAGGCGACCATGTACGTGTGTGGCATCACACCCTATGACGCCACGCACCTGGGGCACGCAGCAACCTACCTCACCTTTGATCTGATTTACCGTCAGCTGCTGGATAATGGACACTCGGTGCATTACGTGCAGAACATCACCGATGTCGATGACCCGTTGTTCGAACGTGCGGAGCGCGATGGGGTGGACTGGCGCGAGCTGGGCACCTCGCAGATTGATTTGTTTCGCTCGGATATGGAAAACCTGTCGGTGATTCCACCGCGCGACTACATCGGCGCCATTGAGTCCGTGGGCGAGGTCGTGGAAATGGTCGAGAAGCTGCTGGAGAATGGCTCGGCCTACCAGCTCACCGATGACGAGTACCCGGATGTGTACTTCCGCAAGAGTGCCACTGAGAACTTTGGTTACGAGTCCAATTACTCGGCAGAGCAGATGGCGGAGTTCTTTGCGGAGCGCGGTGGCGACCCGGATCGCCCGGGCAAGGAGGACCCACTGGACGCGCTGGTGTGGCGTGCCGCTCGCCCCGGGGAGCCAAGCTGGGAGGCTCCTTTCGGTGCGGGCCGGCCGGGTTGGCACATTGAGTGCTCGGCGATTGCCACCAACCGCCTGGGTAAGAGCTTCGACATTCAGGGCGGTGGCTCGGATCTCGCGTTCCCGCACCACGAGTTCTCGGCGGCTCACGCTGAAGCCGCTACTGGCTGTGCACGTATGGCGCGCCATTATGTTCACGCTGGCATGATTGCGCTCGATGGCGTGAAGATGTCCAAGTCGCTGGGCAACCTGGTGTTTGTCTCCAAGCTGGTGGCCGCCGGCGTCGACCCGAGTGCTATTCGCATTGGCGTCTTCGCCAGCCATTACCGCTCTGATCGCGATTGGTCGGACGAGGTGCTGGAGGCGGCCAAGGCACGTCACGAGGCCTGGCGTGCGGCTTGCGCAACTACAAAGACTGCCACCGATGAGAAGGCTGTGAGCGCAGCAGCGGCACTGGTTGCCGATGTGCGCGCAAGCCTGGCCAATGACCTGGATACGCCGGCTGCTCTGGCCGCTATCGATGCCTGGGCTGCGGAGTGGTCCTCGGATACCAGCAACAAGGCAGATGCTGGCACAGTAACCGGCGCAGCGGGTGCCGGAGAATTCGTTGCCGCCGCGCTGGACGCGCTGCTTGGCGTTAAAATTTGAGCATGAGCAACTCAGATCTGTCTGTTGTCGAAGTAACGCAAGAGAACATCGATAAGCTAGTTGCCGATTTGCGCATGTTTGCCACCGGCAGCTACCTGCAGCCCGAGGAACGCGAGTTCTGGGAGCCACTTTTTGACGAATCGGTAGCCGACCAGGTCGGGGAAGCCCTCCGTGAGGCCGCCGCTGGTATTGATCAGGCGGCGGAACTGGCCGTCGATAAGCGAGAAGAAGCCGCAACGCAGGCGGTAGAGAACTGCCTACAGCGCGTGGCTGCGATTGAGCATGAGCACGGTGGCTCGATTTTTGATGAGGAGCTCGACGAGATTCTCGCGATTATCAATTCCGCAACGAAGGCTGTCGGTTTGGACCTGCCTGCGGTGAAGGCGGAAAGCTACTTTGAGATGGAATAACCAGCCCGATTAACGGCGCGGTTATGAAAGTAGACTAAGGTGTCTATTCATGACTGATCGCCACTCTTCCGAGTTCCTCACCGCACTGCACAGCCGTGTACTCATTGGCGATGGCGCCATGGGTACCCAGCTGCAGTCTTTTGACCTCGACGTTGACGCGGACTTCCTCGGCTACGAGGGCTGTAATGAGATTCTCAATGACACTCGTCCCGACATCATCGAGACGATTCACCGGCGTTATTTCGAGGCCGGCGCCGACCTGGTGGAAACCAATACCTTCGGCTGCAACTTCCCGAACCTCGCGGATTACGACATTGAAGACCGTATCCAGGAGCTAGCGCACAAGGGCACCGCAATCGCCCGCAAGGTCGCTGACGAAATGGGGCCGGGGCGCGAGGGTATGCGACGCTTTGTCCTCGGTTCGCTGGGCCCGGGCACGAAGCTGCCATCGTTGGGGCACGCTCCGTACGCTCAGCTTCGCGACGCATACACGGAGGCCGGACTCGGCATGATTTCCGGTGGCGCGGATGCGTTTTTGATTGAGACCTGTCAGGACTTGCTGCAGGTAAAGGCGGCCGTCAACGGCGTCAAGGCCGCCATGCGACAGGCTGACAAGAAGATTCCGATCGTCGTCCACGTGACCGTCGAGACCACAGGCACCATGCTGATGGGCTCGGAGATTGGTGCAGCCCTGGCAGCGCTGCAGCCGCTGGGGATCGACATGATTGGTCTGAACTGTGCAACGGGTCCGGACGAGATGAGCGAGCACCTGCGCTACCTGTCCAACTTCGCCTCCATTCCTGTATCGGTGATGCCGAATGCGGGCCTGCCAGTGCTGGGTAAGAACGGTGCGACCTACCCGCTGACCGCACCAGAGCTAGCCACAGCGCTGCGCGGCTTTGTTGAAGAGTTTGGCCTGGCGATGGTCGGTGGCTGCTGTGGTACCACACCGGAGCATGTTTCCGCTGTGCGCGATGCTATTACCGGTGCAGGCGCCTACGCCGAGCAGGGCCCTGCTGTTCAGGCAGCACGCCCATCGACGGATCCGAATGCAAAGCCAATCGATGAGGTCGCTTCTCTGTACTCGGCAACCCCGCTGACGCAGACAACCGGCATCACCATGATTGGTGAGCGCACCAACGCCAACGGTTCCAAGGCTTTCCGCGAGGCCATGCTGGCCGGCGACTGGGAGAAGTGCCTAAACACCGCCCGCGGTCAGGTCACCGATGGCGCACACATGATCGACCTGTGTGTGGACTACGTGGGGCGCGACGGTCGCGATGACATGGCAACCCTGGCATCGCAGATCGCCACCTCGGTGACGTTGCCGGTCATGCTGGACTCCACGGAACCGGAAGTTTTGAAGACTGGCCTGGAGCACCTCGGTGGTCGCTGCGCGGTCAACTCTGTGAACTTTGAAGACGGCGATGGCCCGGACTCGCGCTACCAGCGCATTATGCGCCAGGTTGTTGAGCACGGTGCTGCCGTGGTCGCTTTGACTATCGACGAAGAAGGTCAGGCGCGTACAAAGGACAAGAAGATTGAGATCGCCGAGCGTCTCATCGCCGACATCACCGGCACGTGGGGACTGCGCGAGCAGGACATTATTGTCGACTGTCTGACTTTCCCGATTTCCACTGGCCAGGAGGAAACTCGCCGCGACGGCATCGAAACCATCGAAGCCATCCGCGAACTTAAGCGTCGCCACCCGAACGTGCACACCACGCTCGGTCTGTCCAACATTTCCTTCGGTCTGAACCCGGCGGCTCGCCAGGTACTCAACTCGGTGTTCCTCAACGAGTGCATCGAGGCCGGTCTGGACTCCGCCATTGCCCACAGCTCCAAGATCTTGCCGATGAACAAGATCGACGACAAGCAGCGCGAAGTCGCTCTCGATATGGTGTACGACCGCCGTCGTGAAGCGGGGCACCCCGACGGGGAGTACGACCCACTGCAGGTATTCATGGAGCTCTTCGAAGGAGTCTCCGCCGCTGACGCGAAGGACGCCCGGGCCGAAAAGCTCGCCGCCATGCCGCTGTTCGACCGCCTGGCGCAGCGCATCATCGACGGTGAGCGCACGGGTATCGAGGCTGACCTCGATGAGGGCATGAAGGAAAAGGAACCGCTGGCGATTGTCAACGAGGACCTGCTGCGTGGCATGCAGACCGTTGGTGACCTGTTCGGTTCTGGCCAGATGCAGCTGCCATTCGTGCTGCAGTCGGCCGAGACGATGAAGGCCGCGGTGGGCTACCTCGAGGGCTTTATGGATGCCGAGGATGCCACGGGCTCCAAGGGCTCGATTGTGCTGGCCACGGTGAAGGGCGATGTCCACGACATCGGCAAGAACCTGGTGGAGATTATTCTCTCCAACAACGGCTACACCGTGCATAACCTGGGCATTAAGCAGCCAATCGCTACGATTCTGTCCGCCGCCAAGGAACTGGATGTCGACGCCATCGGCATGTCCGGCCTGCTGGTGAAGTCCACTGTGGTGATGAAGGACAACCTGCTGGAGATCAACTCCGCCGGCGATGCCACCCGCTTCCCAGTACTGCTCGGCGGCGCCGCGCTGACGCGTAGCTACGTGGAAGACGACCTGTCCGAGCTCTACCACGGCGATGTCTACTACGGCAGGGATGCCTTCGAAGGACTGCGCATCATGGACGAGCTGATGGCAGCTAAGAAGGGCCTCGGCCCAGACGAGAATTCGCCAGAGGCCATTGCTGCCCGCGAGAAGAAGGAAGCTCGCCGCGCCCGCCGTGAGCGCTCCAAGCGCATCGCCGCGCAGCGCGCCGCCAAGGCTGCTGCTGAAGCCCCCGAGGTGCCGGAGCGTTCCGATGTCGCCGCTGATGTCCCCGTTGCGACACCGCCGTTCTGGGGAACCCGCATTGTCAAGGGCCTGCCCCTCGACGACTACCTGACCACCCTCGACGAACGCGCTCTGTTCATGGGGCAGTGGGGACTGCGCGGCACCCGCGGCGACGAGGGGCCGAGTTACGAGGAACTGGTCGAATCCGATGGTCGTCCACGCCTGCGCGCATGGCTGCAGCGCCTGCGCGCCGAGAACATCCTCCAGCATGCGGCTGTCGTCTATGGCTACTTCCCAGCAGTTTCTGAGGGCGATACCGTACACGTACTGCCGCTACCTGCGGAAGGGGAGCAGCCCGACCCCGCGGCAGAGCCAGTGGTGTCCTGGACCTTCCCGCGCCAGCAGCGTGGTCGCTTCCTATGCATTGCTGACTTCATTCGCTCGCGCGAAGATGCCATCGCCGCAGGACAGACCGACGTCATGCCGTTCCAGCTGGTGACCATGGGACAGCCCATCGCTGACTTCGCCAACGATATTTACGCCAAGAACGAATACCGCGACTACCTGGAGGTTCACGGTATCGGCGTGCAGCTCACCGAGGCGCTGGCCGAGTACTGGCACCAGCGCATTCGCTCCGAGCTCGCGTTCTCCGACGGCACAAGTGTTGGCGCGGAAGACTCCGACGATACCCAGGACTTCTTTGACCTGAAGTACCGTGGCGCTCGTTACTCCTTCGGCTATGGTTCCTGCCCGGATCTGACCTTCCGTCAGGGCATGATTGACCTGCTGCAGCCGGAGCGCATCGGCGTGGAGCTCTCTGAGGAGCTCCAGCTGCACCCAGAGCAGTCCACCGATGCGTTCGTGCTCTACCACCCGGAAGCGAAGTACTTTAACGTGTAGCTTCGCGCTATCCCTGCGGTCGCACCAGCAAGGTCTGCATGCTGCGGCCGATGGGGCCGTGCACATCGTAGAGCTCGCCCGCGGTCATGCCGATTCCGTCCGGCCCAATGGAACCGCGGGCGGCGATGCCCACCCAGCCGCCGTCTTCCGACTGCAACTCCGATTCCGCCGACTTCTCCGAGGCGCCGAGCTGGGGGAGTCGGTGCAGGTGAACCACTAAGTCGGTATTCATAAACGCCCACTGGTGCGGGCTCAGCGTGGCCCCGATACCGTTGGCGGTATCAGCTACCTGCATGACTCGCTCCACCGCAGTCGGCTCCTCCCCGAGCACGATTGGGTACTGCGCGCGAACCCAGTGAATTTGCGTCTCGGCCAGCTCTTCCGTCGCGCCGGCGCGGGCTTCAATTGATTCGATGTAGCCGCCACTCCAATCGTCGGTAAGCGGAATGTACTCGGCGCTGCATTCCTCGGGCCCGGGCACCTGCTTGTCGAATGCACGCTCAATATCCCGCGTATCCGCAGTGGCCATCATCCATGCGGACGCCGTGGCAACTGGCCGCCAGGCACCCTTGACGTCGGCAAGCAATTCGGCTTCGACCTTGGCGATCTGCCGCCCCGGGCGCGAGACCCATGAGCGCGCGCGGAGCTCCGTGTACGGTACAGCCGACAACAGATCCACGGCGATGCGAGTAATACGCATCCCCTCGCTTTCCAGACGGCGGCGCTCCAACATGCGCGTCAGCAGCGCCGACGGCGGCGCACCGTGCTGAAACGGCCCCCACGCCCCATAAGTGAAGCTGGTGGGCATGAAGCGCTCGTAGCTGAGCTCGCCTTCGGTGACCGTCCCTAGCGGAATGAAATATGCCTCGGGTTGGTCGATAGCCTGGGCGAGCGAATCTTCAGTGGTTGTCATAGCGAGTCGATGCCTTTCATTCACGCGGGACACGTTCATGCGGTGGTTTCATGCAGCACCGCAACATACTTTCCTTCCTGAAACTCTAAACCTTCATCCGACGGTTTTGCTGACATAATCGCTAAATGCTTGATTGCCTGGCATAGTCGCATGGTGTGAAAGCAATTTTGTGGGACATGGACGGCAGCCTCATCAACACGGAACCTCTGTGGGAGATTGCCACGTACGACCTCTCGGAATTCGTAGGCCGCCGCCTGACTCCGGAGTTGCGCATGCAGTGCGTCGGCAACACGCTCTGGGACACGCTGTCGATTTGTGCTGATCATGCGGGACGCACGCTTGACGACGAGCTGTTTGCCTCGGGCTCCCAATTCGTCGAAGGTCGCTTCACTGAATTGGTTCTAGAACATGGGGTGGAGTGGCGCCCGGGTGTGCCGGCGATTTTGGACCAGGCCCGGGCTGCTGACATTCCGGTGGTGTTGGTGACCAATACCCGTCGGCACGTGGCGCAACCCTGCATTGATGTCATGGGGGAGCAGCACTTCGCCGCAACAGTGTGTAGCGATGAGGTGGCCAACGGCAAACCGGCACCGGATCCGTACTTGCGTGGCGCAGAGCTAGCCGGATTTGCGCCAGAGGACTGCCTGGCTATCGAAGATTCCTCAACGGGGGTGCGCTCTGCACTCGCTGCGGGATGCACGGTGGTGTGGAATCCAATGCCGGATGTGAGCGTTTCGCAGGCTGATGTGGGGACGTTAGTACCCCCGGCGCGCTTCATTTCGGGCAATTTGGATACCTCGAATTTGGGCTTTTTGCGGGCTGCTTTCGCGGGCGAGTAGACGACATGGAACAATAGACCGGGTGAAGAACTTTGATGACCTGTTTGCAGAGCTGAAGGAAAAAGCACAGTCGCGCCCCGAGGGATCGGGCACAGTCAAGGCGCTGGACGCTGGTGTGCATTTCCAGGGCAAGAAAATTGTCGAAGAGGCCGGTGAGGTCTGGCTTGCAGCTGAGCACGAATCTGACGAAGCCCTCGCAGAGGAGATTTCGCAGCTGTTGTACTGGCTGCAGGTGGTCATGGTCGGTCGCGGGCTGAGCCCCGAGGATGTTTACAAGTACCTGTAGGAGAAATCAACACCATGCTGCGTATTGCCGTGCCCAACAAGGGATCGCTGTCCGAGGCGGCAGTCGAAATCCTGAAGGAAGCTGGCTACCCGGGTCGAGGCGACTCCAAGAGCCTGACCATCCACGACGAAGCCAACGACATTGAGTTTTTCTTCCTCCGCCCGAAGGATATTCCTATCTACGTTGGCAACGGCCATCTGGATTTGGGCATCACCGGCCGCGACCTGGCCGCTGACTCGCTGGCTCCGGTCGATGAGGTTCTGAATCTGGGCTTCGGCGCCTCGACCTTCCGCTACGCCGCTCCGGCCGATGAGGAGTGGACCGTAGAAGCTCTGGAGGGCAAGCGCATTGCCACCTCGTACCCGAATCTGGTGCGCGAGGATCTGAAGGCTCGTGGCATTAACGCCACCGTCATTCGCCTTGATGGTGCAGTGGAGATTTCCATCCGCTTGGGAGTTGCCGACGTTATCGCCGATGTTGTCTCCACCGGTCGCACCCTGCGCAAGCAGGGATTGAAGCCATTCGGCGATGTTTTGGTCAGCTCTGAGGCAGTTGTTGTCGGACGCAAGGGTGTAGAGGTCACCGAGGAGCAGCAGGTGTTCCTGCGTCGCATGACCGGCATTCTGCATGCCAAGACGTACTTGATGATTGACTACAACATCCGTGCGTCCGCGCTGGAAGAGGCATCCAAGCTCACCCCGGGGCTGTCCGGCCCGACCGTGTCGCCGCTGGCTAACGAGGATTGGGTAGCAGTTCGCGCGCTAGTTCCGAAGGCAGAGGCCAACCCGCTCATGGACGCACTGGCAAAGATTGGTGCCGAGGCGATCTTGGCTTCGAATATCCGTATCGCGCGTATTTAAGTCACGCGAACCTTACACGCTATCCAGTGGGAGCTTCCTAGCTGAATCCACCCTTTACCTACGCTAGCGTAGGTAGTAATATTGACACTAAGAGTGCGCACGGCGTTAGCCGGACCGAAGCAGTAACTTTATGCCTGTACATGCGGCACATACGCCAGCACTGTAGTTTTGGCGGTGCAACCAATCATCGCCACTAAATGTGGCCCACAAGGCTGCGTCTACTAGGTCTGCTAAAAGGCTAGAAGGGATTGCTTCCACATGTCCGCAACACGTACCGAGGTCGACCTGCTTGGCTCTATGGAGGTCCCGGCAGAGGCTTACTACGGCATCCACACCCTGCGCGCAATCGACAACTACCAAATCTCAGCCAAGACCATCAACGACGTGCCCGAATTCATTCGTGGCATGGTGATGGTGAAGAAGGCCACGGCCATTGCCAACCAGCGCGTCCACACGCTGCCCAGCGATGTTGCAGACATCATCGTCGCCGCATGTGATGAAATCCTGGAAAAGGGACGCTGCATGGATCAGTTTCCAATCGATGTCTTCCAGGGTGGAGCTGGCACCAGTCTCAACATGAACACCAACGAGGTCATCGCTAACCTCGCTCTAGAACTGCTCGGCCTGGAAAAGGGCCGATACGACGTCATTCACCCCAACGATGATGTCAACCAGTGCCAGTCAACCAACGATGCCTACCCAACAGGTTTCCGTCTTGCCATCCACATGTCGCTGCTGAGCCTGCAGAAGCACTTCGACTCCCTGGTTGAGGCTCTACACGCCAAGGGTGATGAATTCAACGACATCATCACAATGGGCCGCACGCAGCTGCAGGATGCCGTTCCAATGACCCTGGGACAGGCTTTCCACGCATTTGCCCACAACCTTGAGGAAGAGCAGGAGTCCATCGCAACTGCGTCGGCACGCCTGCTGCAAATCAACCTGGGAGCAACCGCTATCGGTACCGGCGTGAATGCGCCGGCAGGCTACCGCGAGGCCGTGACCCAGGCACTACGTGAGGTCAGTGGCTTTAAGGTGACCTCTGCGAAGGACCTGATCGAAGCCACCAGCGATACCGGCGCCTACGTCAGCGTGCATGCATCCCTGAAGCGTGCGGCCATGAAGATTTCCAAGATGTGCAACGACCTGCGCCTGCTGGCATCGGGTCCACGAGCAGGACTGAATGAAATCAACCTGCCGGAGCGCGCCGCTGGGTCTTCGATTATGCCGGCAAAAGTTAACCCGGTAATCCCGGAGGTCGCGAACCAGGCCTGCTTCAAGGTCTTCGGCAACGACGTGACCCTGACCTGGGCAGCCGAGGCCGGTCAGTTGCAGCTAAACGTGATGGAGCCTGTCATCGGCGCATGCCTCTTCGAATCGATTGAACTGCTGCGCAACGCTACCGATACTCTGCGCGACAAGTGCATTACCGGCATCACCGCTAACCCGGAAGTCTGCCGCGGCTATGTGGAAAACTCCATCGGTATCGTGACCTACCTGAATCCGGTCATTGGCCACCACGAGGGCGATATGGTCGGCAAGGAAGCCGCTCGCACCGGCCGCTCCGTCCGGGACATTGTCCTCGAACGCAGGCTGATGGACGAGAAGGAGCTCAACCAGGTCCTGAGCACCGAGAACCTCATGCACCCGGAATATCGGGGTAAGCGCTATGTGGCAGGGGAGTCTCGCCTCGACGATTTGTCCTAAGCGGCAACAAGTCTAACGAGTGACTTTTCGAAGATACACATGTTAGTTGCCGTCCAAATCTCTATCGTTCTAGCAGCGATCCTCCTTGGCGCGCGTCTTGGTTCAATTGCTATCGGGTTCGCCGGTGGGCTGGGCGTTTTGGCGCTGGGCATCACCGGGGTTCCGGTCACCAAAGACGACATTCCGTTCGATGTCATCGGCATCATTATGTCGGTAATCGCGGCAATTGCCGCTATGCAGAAGGCCGGAGGCATGGACTATCTCGTCCACATTGCCGAACGGTTGCTGCGCAAGAATCCGCGACACATCACCTACTGGGCCCCGGTTGTCACCTACCTGATGACACTGCTCGCCGGCACCGGCCACACCGCATTTTCCACCCTCCCAGTTATCGCCGAAGTATCCAAGGAGGGAGGCGTTCGCCCGTCCCGTCCGCTGTCCGTGGCGGTCATCGCATCTCAGTTGGCGATTACGGCATCACCCATCTCAGCGGCTGTGGTGCTCATGGCTTCGCTCATGGAACCCCGCGGCGTTGGTTATCTCACACTCCTGGCGATTGTCATTCCTTCGACGTTCCTCGCCATCCTTCCGACCGCCTTTGTCACGAATCACCTAGGCAAAGAGCTTGACGACGATCCGGAGTATCAAAGCCGCTTGGAAAAGGGGTTAGTCTCCAAGCCACGTGGCCAGATGAGCGAATACGTGCCAACCAAGTCGGCCAAGTGGTCCGTGGCGATTTTCCTACTCTCGATTCTCGCGGTGATGGTCTACGCGACCATCAGCACTGAACAGGTCGGCCTCATCGCTGACCCCACGCTCCCACGAAACGAGGCGATCATGTCAATCATGTTGACCGCCGCCACTGTTATCGTGCTGGCCTGCAAGTTGGACGCGGCAACCATTTTGAACACACCGGTGTTCAAATCGGGCATGTCCGCCAGCGTCTGCGTTCTCGGTGTGGCGTGGCTGGGAACCACAATTATCAACCACTACATCGACGACATTAAGGCCGCGTCCGGCAGCCTACTGACCACAATGCCGTGGATGCTGGCAATCGTGCTATTCTTTGCGGCCGCATTGCTGTACTCGCAGGCGGCCACGGCAAAGGCCATCATGCCCGCTGCACTCGCGGTGGGAGTTTCTCCCATCACTGCGATTGCTTCCTTCGCAGCGACTTCCGCGCTATTCGTACTGCCTACTTACCCGACGCTCCTTGCCGCGGTGGAGATGGACGACACTGGCACAACCCGAATTGGCAAATACGTGTTTAACCACTCGTTCATCATCCCAGGCACCTTATGTATTGCCCTGTCCGTCGCGTTCGGTTTCGCCTTCGGCAGCGCACTGCTGTAGTGGGGGGCTACCTAGAACACCGCATAGAGAAACTGACTAGGTTTATGACAAAATCGAAGCGGTTAAGTCCATTCACCTGTCATAAACCTAGTCAGTAACTTGTACTGACACCGTTACCGCCGACGGTGGCACCCCGCGAAAGCTAAGTTCGCCGCGAGAGCCACCCCATCCGCAGCTTTTACTCAGTGCCGCCATCGCCGACAGCACCCGGCCAACCGGGGTACTCCGGTGTGACCCCGCCATAGGCAGGGCACATCTCCTGGAAAGAACACCACCCGCAGAGCTTGGACTTCTTCGGTACAAAGTCACCGTTTTCACCGTCGCGCACGATCGCCGACCACAAGTCGGCAATCTCCGCTTGGAAGGCCTCTAATTCTGTCGCGTTGGGACTCAGCACCAGGTCATCGGCAACCTTCAGGTACATCAACCGCAGCTGTTCCGGGATACGACCGGTGAGCCGCCACCACACCAGCGCGTAAAACCGCATCTGGAAGAGCGCCTCATCCTGGAAGCGAGGAGAGGGCTTCTTGCCCGTCTTGTAGTCGACAATCCGGACCTCACCGGTCGGGGCAATATCGACGCGGTCGATAAAACCACGAAGTGGCACTGACAATGGCACAGTCTGATCCGCATCCGGATCGATAACCAGCTGAACGAACTTTTCCATCTCGGCCGCATCGAAGCCCATGGGGTTTTCCATCATGAAATACCCCTTGAGCAGGCCGCGGCATTCGACCAGGAAGTCGTAGTAATCATCCTCCGGAACTAGCTCAATCAGTTCCTCGTCCTTTGCACGCATGTCCTCCCAGGTCGGCTTCAGCCGTTTCACCGCTGCGGGGTAAGTGCGTTCTTCACGGGGCCAGGCATGCATCTGTTCGAGCACAGCATGCACCAACGTGCCCTTGACCTGCGCGACAGTCGACGGCTCCGGAATCTTGTCAATCGCACGGAACCGGTACTTCAGCGGGCACTGGCGGTAGTCATTAGCTCTCGACGGCGACAGCGCCAACTTAGAGCGGCGGGAAGGTTGAACTGCTGACTTAGAACTTTGGGCATTGTCGGGCATACTAGCCAGGTTAGAGTACCGCCCGGATTTGGCTGCACCCGACATGACCCGACCCAACCAAACCGAACCAGACCCAACCCGACATGACCCGACCCAACCAAACCCCAAAAGGAGCCCACACACCTATGGCATTGAGCGGACCATTCCAAGTCGGCGACCGAGTCCAGCTGACTGACTCGAAGAATCGCCACTTCACCGTCATCCTCGAGGAGGGTGGCAAGTTCTTCACTCACCGCGGCACCATCCTCCACGACGACCTCATCGGCGCCAAGGAAGGCACCACCGTCACCTCCAGCGAAGGCACCGTCTACCTGGCCATGCGTCACTTGCTGGTCGATTACGTCCTGTCCATGCCGCGCGGTGCTGCGGTGATTTACCCGAAGGATGCTGCACAGATCATCGTCGAGGGCGACATCTTCCCAGGTGCGCGCGTGTTGGAGGCCGGCGCTGGCTCCGGCGCGCTCAGCCTCAACCTGCTCCGCGCCATCGGCGCTGACGGGCAGCTTATTTCCTACGAGGTCCGCGAGGACCACATCGAGCACGCGGAACGCAACGTTGTCGACTTCATGGGTCACAAGCCCGACAACTGGGACTTGCGCCTGGGCGATCTCAACGAGGCCTCCATCGAGTCGCTCGGCGGCCCGGTCGACCGAGTCATTCTGGACATGCTCGCTCCGTGGGAATGCCTGGATACCGTCTCGAAGGTGCTTCAGCCTGGCGGCGTGCTCATGGTCTATGTCGCCACTGTTCCGCAGCTAATGAAAGTCATGGAGGGCATCCGCGCGCAGAAGTGCTTCACCGAACCACGCGCCTGGGAATCCCTGGTCCGCGACTGGAATGTTCAGGATCTCTCCGTCCGCCCGGCGCACCGTATGCAGGCGCATACCGCATTCCTGGTGTGGGCACGCAGGCTTGCCGACGGCACGGTGCCTCCGCGCCCACAGCGACGAAATCAAAAGAAGCTCTAGACCCGCCGCTTCGCGCTGGGAGGTGTAGCCGTCGTAAAGCGTGATGCGACACACGGTCTAAATCGACCAAGCAACAACGGCATCTGGCCCTATGGGTAATCTGGGATACATGACAACGCCGTCTGACAAAATCCGTGATCTTGAGCAGAAGAACTACAACCTCGGCATTCGTAATAATCGCCTGGTTGAGCTGTTGCGGGACTCCCGTAACAAGCTAGAGCTACTGCGCCAAGACATGGAGGACATGCTGGAGCCGCCTAGCACGTACGGTATTTTCCTTAAGCCGGGGCCGGAGAAAGGCACCGCAGAGGTTTTTACCGGAAATCGACGGATGCGCCTGCGGGTGCAGCCGGAGATTAATGAGCGGGCGCTTCGGCCGGGTGCGCAGGTGCGTCTGAATGAGGGCTCGATAATCGTGGAGGACTGCGGTTATCCGGAAAGCGGCGACATCGCCAATGTTCGTGAGGTGCTGCCGGATCGGGAGCGCATTTTGGCCTCGGATACTCACGGTGAGGAATTCGTGGTGTCTCTGGCGGGGGATTTGTCGCCGAAGCCGGGGGACTCGGTGATGATTGACCGCAAGTCGGGCTATGCGTTTGAGGTCATTCCGAAGTCCGAGGTGGAAAACCTGGTGCTGGAAGAGGTACCGGATGTCACCTACACGGATATCGGTGGTTTGGACAGTCAGATTGAGCAGATTCACGATGCCGTGGAGATGCCGTTCCTGCAGCCAGAACTGTTTGAACAGTACAACCTGCGTCCGCCGAAGGGTGTGCTGCTCTACGGCCCTCCCGGCAATGGTAAGACGCTGATTGCCAAGGCTGTGGCTAATTCGTTGGCACGCAAGATTGCGCTATCCCGAGGCAAGAGCGAGGCGGAGGCGCAGCGGGCGCAATCGTACTTCTTGAATGTCAAGGGCCCGGAGCTGCTGAACAAGTTCGTGGGTGAGACCGAGCGTCAGATTCGCCTGATTTTTGACCGCGCTCGCGACATTGCCGAGGATGGCAAGCCGGTAATTGTCTTCTTCGATGAGATGGACTCGATTTTCCGCACTCGTGGTTCGGGCATCTCCTCGGATATGGAAAACACAGTGGTCCCGCAGCTGCTCAGTGAACTTGACGGTGTGGAGGGGCTGGAAAACGTCATCGTGATTGGTGCCACCAACCGCGAGGAGATGATTGACCCGGCAATTCTGCGCCCAGGACGCTTGGATGTGAAAATCCGCATTGAGCGCCCGAATGAGGCTGCGGCGAAGGATATCTTCCGCAAGTACTTGACTCCAGAGCTGCCGTATAAAGCAGCCGAGGTGGAAGCGCGCGGTGGGGTGGAGCAGAATGTCGCACACCTCATTGACCAGGTTGTTGAGCGGATGTACGCCAAGACGGAAGAAAACGAGTACGTGCGGATTCGCTATGCCGATGGCACCAGCGAAGTTATGTACTACCGCGATTTCAACTCCGGCGCGATGATTTCCAACATCGTCGACCGTGCGAAGAAGTCCGCCATCAAGTCGGTTATCGCTGGCGGCGAGGCTGGTATTAGCTTGGATCACCTGCTGTCTGCAGTGGCGGAGGAGTTCGCGCAGAACGAGGACCTGCCAAACACCTCGAACCCGGATGAGTGGGCTCGCATCTCCGGTCGTCCAGCGGCGCGCGTTGCCTCGGTCGAGGTGATTCGCCATGGCTAAATCCGCCGCCAGTTCTGCACAGTCGAACCGCTTCTTCGGCACGGAGATTGAGTACGGCATTTCCAGCCCGGACAACCCGGATGTCAGCCCAATTCTCACCTCCACGCAGGCCGTGCTCGCTTTCGCGCATGAGCAGGAGGAGGGCCTGTCGGGGCGCATCCGCTGGGATTACGCACCAGAGTCGCCACTGCGCGACAGCCGTGGTTTCGACCTGCGCCGTTACCACCAGCCACCGATTGTTGACCCGAATGCCGTCGGCGCTGCAAACCTGCTGGTGCAAAATGGTGCCCGTTTCTACGTCGATCACGCGCACCCGGAGTACTCCTCACCGGAGACGGCAACCGCCCGCGAGGCGGTTATCGCTGACCGCGCAGGTGACAAGATTATGCTGCGCGCAGCTCAGCTTGCCGCCGAAGCCACCGATGCTGAGGGCAATCCAGGTCCGATGCTGAAGCTCTACCGCAACAATGTCGATGGCAAGGGCGCCTCGTATGGTGCCCACGAGAACTACCTTTTCTCCCGAGAAACCGAGTTCGATGACATCGTCGCCGGTCTGACGCCGTTTTTCGTCACCCGCCAGGTGTTCACGGGCGCTGGTCGCGTGGGTCTGGGGCAGACGGGGCAGGAGTCGGGTTTCCAGATTTCGCAGCGCGCGGACTACATCGAGACTGAGGTCTCGCTGGAGACCACTTTGAACCGCGGCATCATCAACACCCGCGATGAACCACACGCAGACTCCGATCGCTTCCGCCGCCTGCACGTCATCATCGGTGATGCCAACATGAGCGAGGTCGCCACCTTCCTCAAGCTGGGCACCACAGGTTTGGTCATCGACGCCATCGAGGACGGCGTGCGTTTCGACGACCTGCAGCTCCGCAACCCCGTCGAGGCCGTCCATAAGGTCTCCCGAGACTTGACTTGCACCGAGAAGCTGCAGCTGGCAGACCATGTCACGTGGATGTCCGCAGTGGAAATGCAGTACGAGTACCTGCGTCGCGTGGAGAGCTACGACCAGCAGGGCGACGTCGTCAAGCTCTGGCGTGAAGTGCTCGACGTGCTTTCCGACGACCCCCGCAAGGCAGCCCATCTGCTGGATTGGGTGGCGAAATACAACCTCATGGAGGGCCTGCGTACCCGCCTGGGCGCGGGCTGGGACCACCCGAAGTTGGCGTTGATTGATATTCAGTACTCGGATATTGACCCTGCTCGTGGGCTGTACCATGCGCTGGTGCGCCGCGGTTCGATGCGCACACTCGTGACCGAGGAAGAAGTCGACCGAGCGGTTGAATACGCACCGGAGTCTACGCGTGCGTATGTACGCGGTGGCATTCTGCGCCGCTTTGGCAAGGATGTCGTCGCGGGCAGTTGGACCAGCTTGGTGGTGGACACCGCGGGGGTGTATCGGAGCACTCGTGACGTGGAGTCGCCTGGAATTACGCTGGCCTACATTACGCTGGATGAAGTTGACCGTTTCACTGCCGCAGAATGCGGTGACGTGTTGGAGTCTGCGGAGACAGTGGCCAAGGTGGTTGAGCATCTGCGTACTCTCGGGGCTATCCGCGAACAATAGGCACACATAGTGCAGTAATAGAGCAGTAATACTCAAAAGTTCATTTTTAAGGAGCAATATCATGGCTGGTAACACTCAGGTTTTCGGCGGCGGTTCCGGCGGAGGCGACGAGGAAGAGTTCGGCGAGGTCGCTGGCGGCGGTCAGGCTCAGGAGCACGTTGCAGCTGCTGACGACCTGCTGGATGAAATTGATGGTCTGCTGGAGAACAACGCCGAGGAGTTCGTGCGTTCGTATGTCCAGAAGGGTGGCCAGTAAAAAGTGACTGACCAGCAGGTAGGGCAGCAGGAGCCGGAAGCAACGCCGACACCGGTACCGGCACAGGCGTTGACCCGACGCATCACCGGTATTGAGACCGAGTTCGGCATCACTCTGACGCTGGATGGCTCGCGCCGTCTGGGACCGGATGAGATTGCCCGCTACATGTTCCGCCCGGTGATCGCTAAGTACGGGGCAACCAACATTTTCACCCCCAATGCTGGTCGTATGTACCTCGATGTCGGAAGCCACCCGGAGTACGCTACCGCTGAGTGCGATTCGGTCTCGCAGCTGGTAGCGTACGACCGCTCGGGCGAGGTCATCTTGAATGAACTCGCTGAAAAGGCTGAAGCAGAGCTTGCCGACGAGGGCATCGGTGGCAAGGTCTACCTGCTGAAGAACAACGTTGATACCGTCGGTAACTCCTACGGTTGTCACGAAAACTACCTGGTTGGACGTGAACTGGGACTGAAGTCCCTGTCCAAGCTGCTGCTACCTTTCTTGGTTACGCGACAGCTCATCTGTGGCGCGGGGAAGATTTTCCTGCCGTACCCAACCTCGCCGTATCACAACGATCCGATTCAGTACTGCTTCTCGCAGCGCGCGGATCATGTGTGGGAGGGCGTCTCCAGTGCAACGACGCGCTCCCGGCCGATTATTAACACTCGCGATGAGCCACACGCGGACTCCAACCGATTCCGCCGCTTGCACGTCATCGTGGGCGACTCCAACATGAGTGAGACGACGACTGCGCTCAAAATTGGCTCCACTCAGCTGGTACTGGAGATGATTGAAGCCGGCGTGAAGTTGCCGGACTTCGAAGTCGCCAACGAAATCAAGTCCATCCGTGCGGTGAGCCGCGATATGACCGGCAAGGCCGAGATTCCACTGCGAAGTGGCGAAACTGCCACCGCACTGCAGATTCAACGCGAGTTCCTGGACGCTGCGACGGAGTGGCTGAAGGTCCGCGAAGAAAACATGGTCAACGAGGACAAGGGCATTGCCGGTGCCGGCACGTCCAACGAAGAAATGAGCCGCATTGTCGAGCTGTGGGGTCGCGCGCTCGATGCCGTGGAAACCGGTGACTGGTCTCTCATTGAGCACGACATTGACTGGGCCATTAAGTACTCGCTCATGAAGCGCTACCTGGACCGCGGTCTAACGCTGGAGGACCCCAAGCTTCATCAAATCGACTTGGCCTACCACGACATCCGTCCCGGCCGAGGCATCTTCCGCGCGCTGGAAGCCCGTGGTATTGCCTCGCGGTGGATTACCGATGAGCAGGTCGCTGAGGCGGTCCGCATCGCACCGCCAACTACTCGTGCGAAGCTGCGCGGTGATTTCCTCGTTGCAGCCGAAGACTCCAGTTTGAAGACCGTAGTGGACTGGACACACCTGAAAATCTCCGGCGACGATCCCATCTCCACTATGCTCGGCGACCCCTTTGCCACGGAAAACGATGAGGTCAATGAGATGATCGAGATTCTGACGGCCGCGAAGAAGACCTCGGATACGGATCCGAATAACTAGTTCCGTCCCCGGAAACTGCCCCAGGAAAAGGAGCCCCACAGTCGTGTCTGTCTCACCGGTATCGGAAAACCCCGGATCCGCTGCGATCAGTGAGAACCAACGTCAGGTTCAGCTGCTGTTGGCGCTTGCCGACGACACCGGGTGGGTCAGCGAGTCGTGGATCTCCAAACATGTCGAGGGTTACTCCCGTGTTTCCGAGGATTCCCGGGCTCGTTATTTACGTGCGGACACCGCGGCACTCCTGGCAGCCGGGGTCCCGGTGGAGGTTTCGTCGTCAAGCGCGGGCGATAAGGTCAAACGTCTGCGCCTGAACAGACTACGGTGGCCCCAGCACGACCCCGAGTTCACTGAAGCGGAGGCTTCGGTGGTTTTCCAGGCGGCGAATGCGGCGTTTGGTTCGGAGGAGCTGAGCTCGACGGCTGTGGCGGCGTGGCGGAAGCTCGCATCGTTTGCGCAGCGCAGCGCCATTGCGAAGCCGGATGAGTCGGTGGTGGTGGCCGATGCGGTGGATATGAGTCGAGTGGATTTCAGCACACTGCTGACCGCGATGACCTCGCCGCGCCGGACAGTGGAGATGTGGTACTCCCGCCAGTACGGCGTGGATGATGAACTGCGCATGCTGGAGCCGTGGGGTCTGATTAACCTGCGCGGGCGCTTTTATGTGTTGGGCTTTGATCCGCAGCGTGAGGCCGCGCGTATGTTCCGGCTCAGCCGTATCCGCGATGTGTCGGATACAGGGACGTCGGCGACCCAGCCAATGCCCGATGGTGACTTGCAACAGATTGCGGAAAACATGTTGCACCGCGGTGGCAAGACCTATCAGGCGGTTGTTCGTATCGCTCCGAATACCTGCGCTGATGTGGTGATGAAAGCGACCGCGTTGGGGGATGGGCGCTACGAGCTGCCAGCGGCACCTGTGAGTGAGATTGTGTCCACAGGTTTGAGTTACGCACCGGATTTGATTGTGGAATCACCTGAAGAGGCACGGTCGGAGATTATTGCTCGGTTGGAGCAGGTACTCGCTCGCCATGGCGGTTCGAATGGTGCGAAGAACGCTTTGGAGGGCAACTAATGACAGTGCATGCAGCCCGGGAACTGGACGCAGGTGTCAGTGTCGACGAGTTGTTGGCGGTCGTACCGTACTTTTCGCAGCACCGTTCAATGACAGAGGCCGCTACCGAACTGGCCATACCTTTTGCCCGAATTCGGGCAATCGTGGAACAGATTGCAGATATTGACCAGCCGGGACTCCTCGGAGTGCGGGCTTTTGAAGTTGATTACCGCAACAGCTTTGATGTCCGTATTCGCCCTCAGGCAACGGTGCTCAGCCAGCCACGTGCGCTCACAGCCGAAGAAACCGCGACCTTGCTGCTCATCCTGGAAACCATCGAGGACTCCGCAGCCACCACTTCCTCCGAGGCCGCGCAGACGGCCGCGACAAAACTACGCAGTGCTCTGGGAATAAACGTCCCCATCATTGACTCGACCGCTGCGGAAAATGGCAAGGCCTTTTCCTTTTCTGAGCAGATTTATTCCGCGCTGCATCAGCGCAAGGTGTTGAAGGTGCGCTACCGGAATGCCTCAGGGCAGATTACAGTCCGTGAGCTTGACTGTGTCAACGTTTATACAGTTGAATCCACGACGTATCTCCGCGCTGTCGACCGTGCGCAGGAAGACCGTCGTCAGAAGAGCTTCCGCGTCGACCGCCTGGAGGCCGCCGAGGTCCTCGACACTCCCTCCGGTTTCCACCGCCCCGAGCCTGTCGATATCCGTGATCCCCACGCCTTTGGTGCGGAAACGGGAACGTCCGAATGGGCAAGTGTGCTTATCGACGCCGACGCCACCTGGATCGCAGACTATGAACCGGTCTTCTTTACTGAAGATGAGGGAGAAGAAGAGGATACCGAACTGGTCTCTGACCAAGGCTTAGGGCAGTCGGAATTTGTCGCTGACGTGCCGATGTCCGACTTGGCCGCAACAGTCTCCTTTGTGCTCCGCCGTTCACCGAGCGTAACGGTCGCTGAGCCCTTAAAATTGAAAAACGCCGTTGTTGCGCGAGCCCGCGAAGCTTTGGCAGAGTATGGTCGAAACGACAAGGCTTAAATCAAAGCTTAAATCGCGCACGATGTGGCAACTTGCCACTTGTATTTGTATTCATTTGAAAGGTCTCTAAGCGGATGCCGAACCTAGGTCCCTGGGAAATCATCATTATCCTGGTCGTTCTTGTCTTGCTCTTTGGTGCAAAGAAGTTGCCGGATGCCGCACGTTCGCTCGGCCGCTCCATGCGTATCTTCAAGTCCGAAGTCAAGGAAATGCGCAACGATGACGAGCACCAGGAGCAGGCTGCAATTCAGCAGGCTCCGCAGGCCCAGCCACAGCAGCCGTACCAGCCGCAGCAGCAGTACCAGCAGCAGGCACCGCAGGCTCAGCCGCAGCAGCCGTACCAGCCGCAGCCTGGCCAGAACAACCCTGGCCAGCCGCAGCAGTAGTAGAAGGCCGGTTGAAGCGTGACTTCAGCTACATCCACATCACGTCCTCGGAAGCGCCAGCGTAGGCGCAATCCCGAGGGCGTGATGACTATTGTCGAGCACATTCAAGAGCTCCGGCGTCGCCTCGTTCTCGCCCTCGCTGGTATTGCCGTCGGCACTGTTGTGGGCTTTATCTGGTATCAGACCGCCTTTACCATTGGTCAGTTCCGCATACCGTTTACCTCGGTCAATGTTGGCCCTGTGCACTTTAAGTCCCTGGGTGAGTTGCTCAAGGATCCGTACTGTCAGCTTCCACCCGAGATGCGTCTCGGCGGCGGTGAGGGCGCGGAGTGTCGTCTGCTGGCGACCAGTCCGTTTGAAATGTTCATGCTGCGACTGAAGGTCGGTGCGCTGGCCGGTCTGGTGATGTCGTCGCCATGGTGGCTCTACCAGATTTGGGCCTACATCACTCCCGGCTTGGTTCGGAAGGAACGCCGCACCACGCGCAGAGTTGTGACTGCCGCCGCGCTGCTGTTTGTCATGGGTTCCGTCCTGGCCTACTACGTTGTCGCCATCGGTCTGGAGTTCTTGCTCCAGATTGGTGAAGAGACGCAAATTTCTGCACTCACCGGTTCGCAATACTTCGGTTTCCTCTTGGCGCTCATCGTCTGCTTTGGCGTGAGCTTTGAGGTTCCGCTTTTCCTGGTCATGTTGAACATGGCCGGTGTCGTTACCTACGAAAGCATCAAGGACAAGCGCAGCATCATCATTATGTCGCTGTTCATCTTTGCGGCCTTCATGACTCCGGGGCAGGAACCAATATCCATGGTCGCAATGGCAACGGCACTGACGTTGCTGGTGGAAATCGCAATCCAGATTTGTCGTCTCCATGACCGTCGTAAAGCAAATGAGCGACCTGATTGGTTGGACGTCGATGACGAGCAAGGCTCCGGACCCATTACAGCGTCCGGCCCGATTGGCTCCGCCGGCGGTATCGGTGATGTGGGCGGCATTGACGCCCCGACTTCAGTAAGTGCGCCGACGTCGATTCAGCCGGGCGGCATGCCGACGGCATCAGCGGCCCCGACGACCTCTCCGGTCTCTGGCCCCACGCCAGTGAACGCGCCGACGCCGACGCGGGCATCCCAGATGCGTCCTACTCGCAATTCGCGTCCACCACGGCCACAGGGCATGATTCCGGAGACTCCGATGCCGACGCAGGACTTGCGAAATCGTCCGACGAGCGACTTTGATGATGTTCTCTAGCGCGGTTTATGACACTCTAGAGGCATGACTCTTCTCGGCGATTTCGTCAGCCAACAGGATTTCGATCTTGACGACTTTCAGCTCCGCGCCTGCCAATCAATTGAGGCAGGGCGGGGCGTTGTCGTCTGTGCACCCACCGGTGCGGGCAAGACCATTGTTGGCGAATTCGCTATTTATGCAGCTCTTGAGCGCGGTGGCAAGTGCTTTTACACCACACCTATCAAGGCGTTGAGCAACCAGAAGTACCACGACCTAATCGAGGACTACGGCGAGGACCGCGTAGGCCTGCTCACTGGCGACACTTCTATTAATGGCGACGCGGACATCGTGGTGATGACCACCGAGGTGCTGCGCAACATGATTTATGCGGACTCGCCGACGCTGAAGAGGCTCACGCATGTGGTGATGGACGAGATTCACTACCTCGCAGACCGCGAGCGCGGCGCTGTCTGGGAAGAGGTTATTTTGAACCTCGACCAGTCCGTGGCCGTCATCGGTTTGTCCGCGACGGTGTCCAACTCCGAGGAGTTCGGCCGCTGGCTGTCCACGGTGCGCGGGCACACGGACGTCATTGTCACGGATCTGCGCCCGGTTCCGCTGCATCAGCACATGCTGGTGGGAAACCGGCTCTATCCGCTTTTCGAGGCGAAGTCGGACAAGGTCAATCAGGACCTGTTGGAGGCGTGCCGTCGTGCCGAGTTCGGCTACGGCGACGCTGGGGCCAGGGAGCGCTACCAGTACAAAAAGCACAAGGGCGGTGGACGCTCGTATAGCTGGGGCGATAAGGGGCAGCGCAAGTTCCGCCCGCCGAAGCGCGGCGATGTTATCCGCATGCTCGGCTCCATGAACATGCTGCCCGCGATCGTTTTCATCTTCTCCCGCGCGGGCTGCGAAGGCGCGCTGGCGCAGGTCGGTGCTACGCGCGCAGAGCTCACTGACCGGGATGAGCAGGAGCGCATCGCCAAGATTATCGATGACGGTGTTGCACACATTCCGAAGGAAGATCTGCAGGTTCTCGGCTTCCTGCGCTGGCGCCGCATTCTCATCCGTGGTTTTGCGGCACACCACGCGGGCATGCTGCCGGCGTTCCGGCACATTGTCGAAGAGCTCTTTAACGAAGGCCTGGTCAAGGTCGTCTTCGCCACCGAGACGCTCGCACTGGGCATCAACATGCCTGCCCGCACGGTCGTGCTGGAGAAGCTGGTCAAGTTCAACGGCGAAGCACATGTGGATCTCACGCCGGGTCAGTACACGCAGATGACCGGTCGCGCTGGCCGCCGCGGTATCGACACTGTCGGCAACGCAGTGGTGCAGTGGGCCCCGGCAATGGATCCGAAGGCTGTCGCAGGGCTGGCATCTACGCGCACATATCCGCTGATTTCCACCTTCGCGCCGAGCTACAACATGAGCGTCAACCTCCTGCAGACGCTCGGTTACGAAGGCTCGAAGCGCGTCATGGAGCGCTCATTCGCCCAGTTCCAGGCGGATGGCGACATCGTCGGAGTTGCCGCCGAACTATCCAAGGCCAAGCAGGAAGCCGCGGCCCTGCGTGCGGAATTGCTCGGCAGGGGAGCCGACGCACACGCTGAAGGGTCGGAGGCTGAAGCGTCGTCGTCAAGCGAGGAAGGCAGTTCGCGTGACGACGAGCGCCTGACCCAGATGCTTGAGTACCTGGATCTGCGCGCGAAGCTGACCCAGGAGGAGAAGAACGCCAAGCGCCGCAATATTGAAGACCGCCACACAGAAACGGTGACCGCGCTGCGCAGACTCCGTCGAGGCGAGGTTATTCCGCTGCCGAAGGGTAAGAAGGTGCAGCTGGCGGTGGTGTACCGAGAGGACCATTCGAAGTCAAATCCACGTCCCGGTGTCATCAGTGTCGGCGGGTTCGTGGGGCGTGTAGAGCCGCATATCTTCCCAGCGGCGCCGCAGACGGTCGGCGCGATTAAGCTGCCTCGGGATGCGGACCGGCATCCGCGACGTGCGCTCGGAATTGTGCGCGCAGAGATTGGCCGCAAGGGGCTAAAGGGACCAAAGCGGCTGAAGCGTCGCACTGGTGGCAACTCGCCGGCGGTGAGGAAGCTGCGACAGGAGCTGCGCGAGCATCCGCTACATGGCGATCCTGCGGTGGAGACGATGGCTCGTCACGCCGATACGCTACGGCAGGCCGAGGCGCATGTGGCCAAGCTGCAAAAGCGCGTCGATTCCGCCTCGGATACGTTAGCGCGCACATTCGACCGCATGCTGCAGTTGCTAACACAGATGGACTACGTCGAATGGCCGGAGGGCGCGGAGCCGACAATTACCGAGGAAGGCCTGCGGCTGGCGCAGATTCACAACGGCTCGGATCTGCTGGTGGCCACGTGTCTGCGCCGCGGTATTTGGGATGATCTGGACCCCGCGGAACTGGCCGGTGCGGTGTCGAGTTTGGTCTTTGAAAACCGCAAGGCCAGCCAAGGCAGTGACGAGGTGCCGACCGAGCCGCTGGCCAAGGCGCTGGGGAATACTTATCGCATTTGGGAGGAACTGTCGGAGGATGAGCGCCGCTACCGGCTGCCGCTGACGGACTTGCCGGATATGGCTTTTGCTACGGCGATTCATCAGTGGACTGCGGGCGCACCGTTGGGGTACTGCCTGCAGGCAGCGGCCGAAAGCGGCGCGGAGCTGACCCCGGGCGACTTTGTCCGCTGGTGCCGTCAGGTCATTGATCTGTTGCAGCAGATTAAGAAGACCGGCTACTCCACGGAGATTCGCGACAATTCCGCCGAAGCTATTCAGGCGATTCGCAGGGGCGTAGTGGCGCTGAACAATTAGTTGCCGGTTACGTTGGTCAGCCGAAGCCTCGCCGCCCCGAGGCCACTCAACCGGCGACGGGCACAGGCCGACGGGTACAGTTGGCAACTATGAGCAACGGTATCTTTAGCTTTGACATCTATCAGCAGCGTCTGGATCGCACTGCGGAGCTTCTCCGCAGCCGCAATGCAGACGCTGCAGTCTTTGGAACCGGCGCTGACCTGCAGTATCTCATTGGTTCTGCGGTCACTTCGCATGAACGCCTGACGGCGCTGGTGGTCACTGCATCCGGCACCACCACACTGGTACTGCCCGCCGTGGAGCGCGGGGATCTGCCGCTGTGTGCAATCGGTGATCTCAACGCCGATGTGGTGTTGTGGGAAGACGGAGAGAATCCGCACCGCATTGTCGCCGACTTGGTGGGCCACGTGGGCACCCTCGCAGTGGGAGCCTCTTTGACCGCTGACCACTTGATTCCTATCCAGGATCTCACCGGAGCCAAGACTGTGTTGGCCGGAGACCTTCTGAAGGAACTGTTCATGCGCAAGGACGCCGCTGAGATTGATCAGTTGCGCGAGGCCGGCGCCGCTATTGACCGCGTTCACGCTCGAGTGCCGGGCATGCTGCGCGCAGGTCGCACTGAGAGCGAGGTCGCCGACGAGATCTCGGCTGCCATCCTGGAGGAGGGGCACGTCGCCATTGACTTCGTCATTGTCGGCTCCGCTGAAAATGGCGCGAATCCGCACCACGATTTCTCCGACCGCGTCATCGAGGAAGGTGACGTGGTGGTCGTCGATATCGGAGGCACCTTGCCGCTTGGCTACCACTCCGATTGCACGCGCACCTATGTCGTCGGCAAGCCGGGGGAGAAGGAAGCTGCAGCGTGGGCGGCTCTGCGCAAGGCGCAGGAAGCTGCCGTGGCGGCGGTGCGCCCCGGTGTGACGGCTGCAGAGATCGATGCGATTGCGCGTAATAGCCTCACCGCTGCGGGCTACGGCGAGTACTTCATTCACCGCACTGGTCATGGCATTGGCCTGTCCACGCATGAAGAGCCGTTCATTATGGCTGGCAATGAGCTCAAGCTCGAGCCTGGCATGGCGTTTTCGGTGGAGCCGGGTGTGTACCTGCCGGGTGAGTTCGGTATGCGGCTGGAAGACATCATCGTTGTCACCGAAGACGGCGGAGAATCGGTCAATAATGGTCCGCACGATTTAATTACCGTCTAATCGAGGTTTAGAGGAAAGGTATTTTCTAGCGCATGGGACACGTACTCGTTCTTGGTGCCACCAGCGAGATCGGCGGGGAAGTTGCCGCGCGACTGGCCAACCACAACACCTTCACGCTCGCTGCGCGCCGCACTGAGGCGCTCGACGGCATTGCCGGTCGGCTCATCGACTCCGGTGCCGTCGCGGTGCACCGCATCCACTTTGATGCCGATGACATCGCGGCACACCGCCAGTTCGTCGAGCACGCCTGGCAGCACGGTCCCATCGACACGGTGATTGTCGCGTTCGGTATCCTCGGTGATCAACGGAAGTGTGAGGAGTCCGGCGAGGCTGCTGCGGCAGTCATTCATACCGACTTCACGGCACAGGCGTCGATTCTCACTGAGATTGTCGCGCGCATGGAGTCCGACATCGCCGCCGGCACGCTGCCTGTGCGCGATAAGGTTGCGGGCCGCATCATGGCCTTTTCCTCTATCGCAGGTGCCCGCGTGCGCCGCGCCAACTACGTCTACGGTTCGGCGAAGGCCGGTCTCGATGGTTTCCTCCAGGGCATGCAGGACCGCCTGCACGGGAGCCATATTCAGCTGACGATTGTCCGGCCTGGCTTCGTCATCGGCCGCATGACCGAAGGCATGAAGCCGGCACCGATGTCCTCGCGCCCCGCCGAAGTCGCTGAGGCCGCCGTCACCGCTTTCGACGGTCGGAAGCCCCACGTCTGGGTTCCGCGCAAATTGGCATTGCTCGCCCGCGCCACACATCTGACTCCGCGCTGGATTTGGCGGAAGATGCCCCGATGAGCCCAAAGCTTCGCGTCGTCGGCATCGGCTGCGACGGGTACGCTGGTCTATCCGCGCGCGCTGTCGATGCGTTGTCGTCGGCTCGCCGCATCATTGGCTCTCCCCGTCAGCTCCATTTGCTTGCCGACGTCAACCTGGACGCCGACCTCTCACCTTGGCCAGGTGGCTTCTGGAAGGACTGGCAGGCCACCCTGGCAGATATTGACCCCGCAGTCGATGTCATCCTCGCCAGTGGGGATCCCATGTTCCACGGTGTAGGGGCGTCCCTAGTTCGGGAGCTCGGCCGTGGCGCCGTGGAGGTTATTCCAGCGCCATCGTCAGCCTCATTGGCCTGCGCCTACCTCGGCTGGCCCTTGCATGGCACTCCGGTGATTTCGCTGGTGACAGGGGAGCCGGGGCTACCTGGAGCCGCGCGTGTGGTACCGGTAGCGGATTCGATGCGGCCCTTCCTGGTGCTGTGCCGAAACGCGGACTCAGTAAAAGAGGTCGCTACGGTTTTAGCCGACCGCCCAGACACCAAGCTCACCGCGCTGACCAATCTCGGCGGCACGGAAGCTACAGGGATGCCCGAGTCCGTTGCCAAAGGCACGGTGGCGAACCCACCGGTTGCAGCTGGAAACCTCACGGTGCTGGCGGTGGAGCCGTCGGGAAGCGCGCGCGGCTGGCTGCGCGACGATGACTTTGATTCGGATGGCCAGCTGACGAAGGCGCCGATTCGCCAAATGACGGTCGCTGCGCTGGATCCGCGGCCGGGAGCTCTGCTGTGGGATGTCGGCGGTGGCACGGGCTCGATTGGCATTGAGTGGGCTCGGCACGGCGGACGTGCGGAAATTTTCGAGCGCGATGCTGTTCGTGCAGAGCGAATTGCTAAGAATGTGGCGGCTCTGTCTGGCAATGTGACCGTCCACCACGGAGCGGCACCAGCGGTGTTGGCAGACTCGAATCTTCGCCCAGATGCCATTTTCATCGGCGGAGGTCTCACTGCTGACGGAATGATTGAAACCTGTTGGCAACGCCTTGCCCCGGGAGGCACCATCGTCGCAAACACCGTGACGCTGGAGTCGGAGGCTCTGCTGTGGCAGGCGCGTCGCGACTATGGCGGGGATGTCACCCGGATTTCCGTGGAGCGCGCAGGTGCAGTCGGCAGTTTCACTGCGTGGCGCCCTGCGTTGCCGGTGGTGCAGTGGGTGGCGGTGAAGCCAGTAGAGCCTGCGCTACCATAGACGTAATTTCTTTGTCTAGAAAATATTGAGGACTCTGTAACTCACAATGACTGTGTATTTCATCGGTGCAGGCCCGGGGGCAGCGGATTTGCTGACGCTGCGTGCGGACCGGCTTATTCGCTCCTGTCCCGTGTGTCTTTACGCGGGATCGATTGTCCCGCCTGAGGTGCTGGAGAACTGTCCCGAAGGCGCAGAGATTATCAATACCGCGCGTATGCCGCTGGATACCATCATCGAGACCATTCAGGCAGCGCATGCGGCGGGCAAGGATGTCGCACGCCTGCAGTCCGGCGACCCGTCGGTGTGGTCGGCGCTGGCAGAGCAGGTTCGTCGTCTCAGCGAGCTCGGCATTGACTACGAAATCGTTCCGGGTGTGCCGGCATTTTCCGCGGCGGCGGCCGCTCTGGGCCACGAGCTCACGGTGCCAACCGTTGGTCAGTCAGTGGTGCTGACTCGTATCTCCGGGCGCGCTTCCAAGATGCCGGAGGGCGAAACCTTGGAGAACTTCGGTCGCACGGGCGCGACCCTGTGCATTCACTTGGCCGCCCACGATATTGACCGTGTGGTTGAGGAGCTCACCCCGCATTATGGTGAGCACGGCCCGGTGGCAGTGGTAGCTTTCGCATCCCGTCCGGAACAGGTTATTCTCCGTGGCACGCTCTCTGATATTGCGCAGCAGGTCAAGGATGCAGGTGTGACTCGTACAGCGGTCATCATTGTCGGCAAGGTACTAACCGCCGAGGCGTTCCCGGATAGCTACCTCTACAGCGATGATCGCCCGCGCGATGAACACGGACGGACCATTCCATGCGTGCACTAATTCTGGGTGGAACTGCTGAGGCTCGCGCCCTGGCCAAGCGCCTAGTGGGCGAGGGCTGGTTTGTCACCTCCTCACTGGCCGGTCGCGTATCCAACCCCAAGCTGCCCGTCGGCAATGTCCGCATCGGTGGTTTTGGCGGTCCCGCAGGACTGACTCGATGGCTGATCTCCGATGCCACCGAAGTCATCATCGACGCCACGCATCCTTATGCGGAGCGAATCAGCGAATCTGCCGCTGAAGCTGCCCGCGCCACCGGTCTTCCGCTCGTGGCGCTGCATCGCCCTGCGTGGGAGAGGCAGCCCGGCGACAACTGGATTGAGGTGTCCTCCATGCAGGAGGCCGCGGACGTTGTTGCCGACCGTTTCTACAGCCCGTTTCTCACTATTGGCCGTCAGCAGCTTGCCCCATTTGCCGATGACTCCAACGGCCGTTACCTCATTCGCTGCGTGGAACAGCCCGCGCCGCCGTTGCCCAAGAATCGGAAGATTATTCTCAGCCGTGGGCCTTACGATGTCGCAGCGGAGCGCAAGCTCATGCGGGATTACGCCGTGGACTGCGTGGTGACCAAAAACTCCGGTGGCGCCGCTACCTACGCCAAGATTGAGGCAGCTCGAGACCTGAAAAAGCCAGTCGTTATCGTGCAGCGTCCACAGCTGCCCGGCGCGGATATCGCCACCGTCGCCACAACGGTGGATGAGGCGTACAACGCCGTCATCCGCCGGGCATAGCGGCTAATTCTGGTGTGAACTAACTTACCGCACAGGCTGCCACTCTGTTTGCTCAGTGGGGACCTGCTCGATTCCACCAGAAGGACTCAATATCAGCCATGCGATAAACATAGCGATTGTCAGGATAACAGAAATTAATGTGAAAGTAATCCATCGTCGACGATATTCATCCTCGGCTTTTTTGGCCTCGAACAGACCATAAATTCCAGTTAGAAATGGAATTGGAAACGCGATATAGACCCCCGCCACAAAAAGAATGACTGCAAGAATCTGAAATCCCCAGTCAATCAATCCCGGCACTCTTTTATTATTAGCACCTTTCGCTTGCATTATATTCTCCAGATGGTCGAATAGTCGCTGAGATACAGACCGTCCTTTGACCTGCCCCAATGCCGTCAACCACAATGGACTGCTCAAAGTTCTCCGAAGTTCGCACGAACCAACCTGCCCCTACAGCATACGAAGCTGGATTCGAGGCCGAACCCCTATACGACCATGTAGGAGTACTGGTTTCCCCACCGTGATCAAGAACTTTGACATTCTTAATCTTTTTACCTGGGGTTCCGCAGATTTCAACAGTCTGCCAGTAAGTGTATAGGGTGTTACCCATAACAGCCTTTTGCTCAAACCGGGCACCATCCTTTCGGCAGTAGTCAGCCCCGCCCTGCGCAAAAAGCTTCGTTGAAAGATTCGACGGCTGTGGCAATCGTTTTACAATCAACTCACCCGGAGTTGTATAGGCTCGCAGAAGGCTTTTTTGGTGGTTATCCAACTCCGCCATCGAAAGGCGACCTTCATCAATCGCCCTATAAAGTGATTCAGCCTGAGCTGCCACGGGACGTGCAGATTCCTCAGCGCTAGCAACGGGTGAAAAGATGATACCCGCTAAAATAAGGGCAGATTCCAATAAAAGAACTTTTTTTCCCTATCACCTAAACCTCCTTTTATGTCGGTGATCGCCCCGAGCATAACACTGTAAATGAGCTATGCTCAGAAATATCATCCGATTAGATAAGCAATCTCCGCCAAGAAAGGGGTAGACAAAAGTGGTAGGCATTTGGGCCAAACGAACCATATTTGCAACTGAACACTAAATCTCGATTCAGCAATATCACTTTTCAAATTGCCGCGGCCAGCGTAAATAATCTTCCTTTCAATTCACGCTCCGGTATTTAATAGCGACAATGTGCGCTGGAAAACCCCAAAACTAACGCAGCAACCCGCCAGTTCCACTCGTGCCGCCCTCACCGTAGTGACGTGCGGTGTAGACCCGAGTGGTCTTGCCGGCACGATACGCCTTCGTCGACGACGAACCGATAATCACCATTGTTCGCATATCGACGACGTCCGGATCGAACTCCGCCAACGTGGTCACGGTGACGTTTTCCTGCTCCGAGCCGACTGCCCGCGCCACAATTACCGGCGTTGTTGGTTCGCGGTACTCCATGGCCAATGCACGTAGCTCTCGGATCTGCCATCTCCGCGATTTGGACGCCGGGTTGTAGACAGCAAACGCCATGTCTGCTCCGGCTACGGCACGCACTCGCTTAACGACGACTTCCCAGGGCTTCAACCTGTCGGAGAGACTGAGCATCGCAAAGTCATGGCCAAGGGGAGCGCCCACCCGACTTGCGACAGCCTGAGCCGCAGTCATGCCGGGCACGACTCGTACGGGAATGTCTCGCCACATATCATCGTCAGCGACTTCCAACACTGCGGCCGCCATGGCGAAGACTCCAGGGTCACCGGAGCTGACCACCGCGACGCGTCCGCCGCGCTTGGCAATATCCAGCGCCATAGTGGCTCGCTCTGCCTCAACGCGGTTGTCAGAGAGGTGGCGGCGCTGCCCGGCGCGCTCAGGAACTCGGTTGATGTAGGTGGAGTAGCCCACCAAATCTGTCGCCTGAGCCAGTTCCTCGGTAACTTCTGGGGTAGTCCAGCGTTCAGCACCCGGGCCCAGGCCGACAACTACGACTTCACCGACCGCTGAGGTGGCCGACTCAGTTGCTGTATCGGTGCCTGCACCGGTCGCTGCATCATCAGCTGGCGCATTAGGAACCCCAGAAACACTCCGTTCAGTGCCGTAGACAGCGGAAGGCACGATGGCTACTGCAAAGTACGGAACTTTCTCCGGGTCAGCGTCGGCCAGCGGGTAGCTGGTGCGCTCACTCATGGTTGCTCGCTCGACAACATAGGCGCGCTCGAGCATGCCCGCGGCCTGCAACGCTGTACGAACCTTCTCAACGTTTTTCCCCAGCTTCATAATGACTACACAGTCTGAGGCATCAAGAACCGCAGCGATGCGCTCGGAATCTGCAGTGGCTGGGACAACGCTGACGATTTCGGTAGCCTCGCCGAGCGGCTGGCCAATCTCTGCTGCCGCCGCAGTAATGCTGGCCACGCCAGGGACAATCTCAGTGGGGAAGTCCTCACTGAGGGCGTGATGCAGATGCTGGTACGAGCTATAGAGCATCGGGTCACCGAGCGACAGCACTGCAACACTTCGTCCCTCGGCCAAGTGCTTGTGCAGGCGAGCAGTGGCCTCTGCATAGAAACCGGCGAGCTGCTCGCGGTAGTCGGCCGGGCGCCCGGTGGTCACCGGGTATTGCAATTGCTCTTCCACGGCAGCGTCGTCACGCGCGTCAATCAGTTCGGCCGCGATTAAACGCGCCGTGGAACGTCCGTGAGTTCCGGCATGGTAGGCGATGACATCGGCTGTGCGGATGATGTCGGCACCGCGAAGTGTAATGAGACCTGCGTCGCCGGGGCCGAGTCCGATGCCGTAGAGATGACCAGGCTGAGCGCTGTAGGAGCCGGACATGGTTTAGAGAATCTCCTTTGCGGTGGCGATGGCATTGAGGGCAGCACAGGTGATAGCCGAGCCGCCGCGGCGACCGGTGACGGTGATGTACTTCAGCTCCGGGTTGTCGGCACCGGAGTCGATAGTGGCCTGCTTGGATTCCGCGGCACCGACGAAGCCGACTGGCATGGCCAAAATGGCAGCGGGCATGGGGAAGGAACCCTCATTGATGCGGTTGAGCAGGTGGAAGAGGGCAGTGGGAGCGTTGCCGATGGCGACGACCGCGCCCTCAAGGCGTGGCTTCCACAGCTCCACGGCAGCAGCAGTGCGAGTGGTGCCGAGTTCCTGGGCCAGTTCGGGGACGCGCTCATCACGCAGCAAGCAGATGACTTCGTTGTCAACAGGTAGGCGCTTGCGGGTAATGCCCGAGGCGATCATGTTGACATCGGTGAAGATAGGAGCGCCTTCCTCGAGAGCCTGGCGAGCTGCGCGCACAGCTCCCGTGGAAAAGACGATGTCCTTGGCCAGGTCGGTCTGACCTGCTGCGTGAATCATTCGGACAGCGACGGTTTCCTCATCGGCGTCGAAGCGGGAAAGGTCGCTTTCCTCGCGGATGATGGCAAATGAGTTGCGATAAATATCCGCACCGTCGGTGTTGTACTCAAAGCGCTTCATAGGCTTAAAGCCTAGTCCACAGCAGTGACTTCGTATTCTCCGTCCCCAGTGGCGAGATAGTCGAAGTAACCGCCCTTGGGCTTGCCACAGCGGCGCTCACAACCGGAGAAGTGCACGCGGCCCTCGGGCAGGCGGTCATCGGCAATTGCATGAGCGGCATCACCTCGGGTGTCAGCCAGCGACTTTTCGCAACCGGGGCGACCGGTGCAGGCGCTGACGCGCAGCCAGGTGGACTTCCGGTCGAAGATCAGGCCATTGGGCGCCAATACCTTGACGACCTGTTCGGCAACTTCCTCTTCCAAATCGTGCAGAATCAGCGAATACCACGGAGTGATATGGACTGGAACCTGCGTGTGCGAGATAGCTCGGGCCAAACGCGCCGGGAGGACGCCAAAGCGCAGGCCAGCGGCCAGGCTAACCAGCCCATCCGGCTGGTCAATCCAACCGATCTGGCGGGACAGCCCGGCGGTGGCATCGAAGTTCTCAGCCGGGGTCGGCTCCTGCCGACGGACACGCTCGCCCAGTTCCTCGACTAGGCCATCAGCAACGCGCTCGGCCGCATCTGCTTCGGCGATACGCCAGGCCGAGCCACGGCTGTCATTCCACACCTTGGCTGTGGTGATGAGGGCCTCCACGACGTCGTCACGCGAGACAATAAGCCCCGAGGTCGCGCCACCAATGATGAGTTCGAACGTGTTCTCATCGTGGGCGACAACGCCGAAGTCGGGGCGCTCACCAAGGACATCACCACGGCCGTCGTCGAAAGCCATGAGCGTGCGGCCAGGAAGTGTTGCCAGAGACGGCTCCGCAATGAGCGCCGCGTCGAAATCCTGAACCAAGTCGCGGACATCAGCATTACCGCCGACGCGACCGGACAGTGGCGACTGAAGAACGTTGCGCACGCGGTCGTGGCTCGTGGAGGGAACCAGCTTCTCTTCTTCTGCGGCATCGGCGAATGCGCCGGTGTTGGTGATGCCACGAATCTGAACATTGCCGCGGGAAGTGAAGTGAATATCGCCATCACCGAAGTTTTCGGCCAGATCGGCGAGTACGGCAAAGCCCGGCGCGGGGAGAAAACCTCCGGGGAAGCGAAGGCGACCAATTGCGCCATCAGCTGCGATATGAACCTTTCGGGTGCCGGGGCAGCCGTCCTGACGAGTGCGGGTTCCTTGATCAGATGCAGTCATACTCTCAAGAATACGCAAACACACACAGAGCTGAGCCCCCGAAAACAGGGGCACATTATCCAGCCCCTTTCCAGCCCAACGAAACCATCCTGAAGTGGAGTTTTCATACCCCTCCGCAAAAACATACAAATTCTTCACTGAAAATCCACCGATCTACCTTTTTAAAACCTTATTGTTTTCATAACCTAACTTCCTCTGAATTAAGGGAAGTTTTCATTGGGTTTTCAATCTGGGGTTATTCAGGAGATTTCATGCCACATCACGACGCTGAAGCACTCACGCACGAGGCACACGACACCGTCGGCACCGGCCGTGCCTCGACACAGACACGCTCTGCTTCACGACGAAACCGTCGCACAATCCGAACGGGAATCGGGGTAGCGCTAGCAGGTCTTATGACCATCGGCCTGGCTACACCTGCAAACGCACAGCCACTAAACATCCCGGGCCTATCGGATAGTGGGCTGGCGGATAAGGTGTCGTCGTCAAGCGCAAACCGCGAACTGCCTGGTTTCGGCCATGTACCGAACCCGAATATGGAGAGGCTACTCGGCATCGAGAAAGACGATGAGGAGTCTGGTAGCGAGGGCGCAGGCAGGCAGCTGACCCCGGAACAGGCTCGCGTGGCCGCAGCCTCTCCGCTGAATTCTCTGCCGCTGACCCCGTCGCGCACGGCAAATGCCGGCATGCTGGTCAGCAGTGAGGATGCCGAGATGATGGTGAACGACAAGCTGTGGAATGTGGATGCCAAGCGTATTCACTACAACTCCACGGATTCCCTCGGAAATCCCAGTGTGGACACAGCCCTTGTGGTGACGCCGAAGACGGAGTGGAAGGGCAGCGGTCCGCGTCCGGTCGTCGCAATCGCGCCGGGCACGCAGGGTGGCGCGGAAAAGTGCGACCCCTCGGTATCCTCGCAGACCGGCCTAAAGATTGAGTTCGGTCCGTTGGACATTATTGCTCCATACGAGACGATCCCGATGGTCGCGAACTTGAAGCGAGGCGCGACTGTGGTGATGATCGACCACCACCGCAATTCCCAGGGTAACCAGGACTACGTCGACAACATCGCCTCGGCACAGTCGCTGTTTGATGCCGTGTCTGCCTCACACGAGCTCGGCGTGGACAAAAATGCGCCCGTGGGAATTTATGGCTACTCCCAGGGTGGCTCCGCAGCCGCTGCAGCCGCTGAGCGTGCAGGTGTCTACGCTCCAGAGCTCAACGTCGCCGCATCTGCCGCCGGCGGCCCGCCGTCCGATCTCGCAAACGTCCTCGACCAGATTGATGGCACTACGCTGACCGCCGCGATTGCACTGGCAATCAATTCTGTCCTGGATAAGGATCCGGAGCTGCGCCGAGTCCTCAAGGAAGAAATCAGCCCCGAAGGCAAAGAACTGCTGGACAACGTGGGCAACTACTGCGCGGGTGGCTTGGGTTTCCATCACTCGTTTGAAACCACTGACCAGTACACGACTAGCGGTGAGTCACTCAGCGAGATGATTAAGCGCTACGAGCCGGTACAGAAGGAACTCGCACGCCAGCGCGTCGGCAACTTCGTCCCAAATGCGCCGGTGTACCTCTACTCGGGTGAGCATGATGACATCATCCCCATCAACCAGGTTCGCAAGCTGCGCGATTCCTGGCTGAATCTCGGCTTCACCGACCTGGAGTACGTCGAAAACACGACTTCACCGGTGCTACCGAAGACGGGCATTAACCATATCGTTCCGATGCTCGCGGAACTGACTAATGCCACCGACTTCCTCTGGTCCCACTTCCCAGATCAGCCGGCGGAGCAATCGCTGGAACTCTAGCAATAGCCCCTGCAGTAGAGTGATGGAGAAATCCACTGCCATGCCGCTGACGAGAAGCTCGGTGAAAATCCGCACGGTCGCGCCACTGTCACAGTCAGACCTCGTCATCGGTTAGAAGGCAGACTCCCGCCGACCGGGGACGCGTTGCTCCCCAGGAAGTGAATGACTACACCGTGATTCTGCTGCTGTCGACCTCGGATACCGACCTTCTGTCCGCCCGCGCGGCCGCTCAGGCCAACCCGGAGGTGTCCTACCGTTGGGCAAACCCGGCGCGTCTGCTCGACGATGATTTGCCCACGCTTGCCGACGGCGCCGATGTCGTCATCATCCGACTTCTCGGTGGCCGCCGCGCCTGGGAATCCGGCATCGACTACTTTGTGAACTCCGGTATTCCCACCGTCCTCGTCTCCGGTGAGCAGGCACCCGATGCCGAACTCACCGAGTATTCGACAGTTCCCGCAAACGTCGCCACGCAAACGCACATTTACCTGGCGGAAGGCGGCGCAAAGAACCTCGCACAGCTGCACAATTTCCTGTCGGACACACTGCTTCTGACCGGTCTTGGCTTTGAAGAGCCCACTCGCATGCCGGCCTGGGGTTTCCTGGAGCGCGACTCCAAGGTGGCCACGGAAGATTCCCGCGGCACCGTCGGCATTATTTACTACCGCGCCCAGCACCTGGCGGGAAATACGCACTACATTGAGGCGCTTGCTGACGCGGTCGAGGCTCGCGGCTACGTCGCCAAGCCTATCTTCGCCGCGTCCCTGCGCACCGCCAGCGATGAACTGCTGGCAGAGCTAGCTTCCTGCGACGCGCTCATCACCACGGTGCTCGCCGCTGGCGGCAACCGCCCGGCACTCGCGCAGGCCGGCCAGGACGATGACGGCTGGGATGTCGCCGCACTCGCAGACCTGAACATTCCCATCATCCAGGGTTTGGCCCTGACTTCGTCCAAGGCGGCATGGGAGGACAACGACGAAGGTCTGTCGCCGCTGGACGTCGCAACACAGGTCGCCGTCCCCGAATTCGACGGCCGCATCATCTCGGTCGCGTTCTCGTTTAAGGAAATCGACTCCGACGAGCTCATTTCCTACGTCCCGGATCTCGAGCGTTGCGACCGCCTGGCCGGCATCGCCACCCGTTACGCCGCGCTCCGCCACATCAACAACGCTGACAAGCGCGTCGCCGTCATGCTCTCTGCGTACCCGACCAAGCACGCCCGCATCGGCAACGCTGTCGGTCTGGACACACCAGCATCCACGTTGAAGGTGCTGCACGCGCTTGCCGACGCCGGATACAACCTCGGCGACACCACCAAAATCCCCGGATATGCCACCGCCGAGGATGGTGCCGATGAACCAGATGCGTTCATGCACGCCATCATCGAGGCCGGCGGCCAGGACCCGGACTGGCTGACCGAAGAGGTTATGGAGGCAGCCGAGCTTCGCCTGCCCGCTGCCACCTACGAGAAGTTCTTCGCTACCTTGCCGGAAGAACTTCGCTCCGACATGCAGGACAAGTGGGGTGCCGCGCCGGGCACCCTGTACGTCCACCCGGATACCCAGGACATCTACATTGCGGGCCTGACCTTCGGCAATGTCGTGGTCATGGTGCAGCCACCGCGCGGTTTCGGTGACAACCCGGTGGGTATCTACCACGACCCGGATCTGCCGCCGACGCACCATTACCTGGCCTGCTACCGCTTCCTGTCGCTGCCGCAGGCGGAGGGCGGTTTCGGCGCCGATGCCGTGGTTCACATGGGCAAGCACGGCAACCTGGAGTGGCTGCCGGGCAAGACCGTCGGCCTTTCCGCTTCCTGCGGCCCGGATGCTGCCATCGGCGAGCTGCCAATGATCTACCCCTTCCTGGTCAACGACCCGGGCGAAGGCACACAGGCCAAGCGCCGTGCTCACGCCACGCTTGTCGACCACCTCATTCCGCCAATGGCCCGCGCCGAATCCTACGGTGACATCACCCGTCTGGAACAGCTTCTCGACGAGCACCAGAACATCTCCGCCATGGATCCGGCCAAGCTGCCGGCCATCCGCCAGGAGATTTGGACGCTGCTGACCGCCGCGAAGATGGACCGCGACCTCGGCTGGGACGAGCGCCCGGACGAGGAGGTCTTCGATGACATGCTCATGCATGTCGACGGCTGGCTCTGCGAGATTAAGGACGTCGCCATCCGCGGTGGCCTCCACGTGCTCAGCCAGGCACCGGAAGACGAATCCCTGATCGGCACTGTGACCACCATGTTGCGCGCCCGCCAGCTGTGGGGCGGCAAGCAGACCCTGCCGGGCCTGCGCGAAGCTCTCGGCCTGGCCGAGGATGGCACCGATGAACGCCACGCTGTGGACTCTATCGATGCACTGGCTACGGCGCTGGTAACCGCCGTGGTGAAGAATCCCGACCAACCGGTGACACAGATCGCGGCTGATGTGCTCGGCTCCGAGGAATTTGCCGATATCGCGGCACCAAACGGCCTTGATCAGGTTGTCGAGCTGCTGCAGTTCACCCGCGACGAAATTCTCCCGCGCCTGGCTGCTACCGCCGAGGAGATCCCGCGCATTCTTTCCGCTCTCGATGGCGAATTCGTTCCAGCTGGCCCCTCTGGTTCACCACTGCGCGGCCTGGTCAATGTACTGCCGACTGCCCGCAACTTCTACTCGGTTGACCCCAAGGCGGTGCCGTCGCGCCTGGCTTGGGAAACCGGTGTTAACCTCGCCGATGGCCTGATTGAGCGCTACCGCGCCGACCACGGTGAGTACCCCAAGTCGGTTGGTCTGTCGGTATGGGGCACTTCCGCCATGCGTACCTCGGGCGATGACATCGCCGAGGTGCTCGCGTTGATTGGTGTGCATCCGGTGTGGGATGACGCATCTCGCCGTATTGTCGGCCTTGAGCCGATTCCGCTGGAGGAGCTGGGCCGCCCGCGCATTGACGTGACCGTCCGTATTTCCGGCTTCTTCCGTGATGCGTTTCCGCATGTTATCGACCTTTTGGATGATGCGTTTCAGCTCGTCGTCAAGCTTGATGAATCCGATGAGGACAACTACGTGCGCGCCCATGCGAAGGCCGACCAGCAGGAGCGCCCGCGTCGCATCTTCGGTTCCAAGCCGGGCACCTATGGAGCTGGCCTGCTGCAGCTGATCGATTCCGGTTCCTGGCGCGATGACGCGGACCTGGCAAAGGTCTACACGACCTGGGGTGGCTACGCCTATGGCCGCGGTGTCGATGGGGAAGAGGCAGCTGACGACATGAAGACGGCCTACCGCCGTATTCAGGTTGCCGCGAAGAATGCCGATACCCGCGAGCACGATATCGCCGACTCCGATGACTACTTCCAGTTCCACGGCGGCATGATCGCCACGGTCCGCGCACTGACGGGTTCCGCTCCGGAGGCCTATGTGGGCGATTCCACCCGCCCGGACGCCGTGCGCACCCGCACCCTGCACGAGGAGACGCGACGCGTCTTCCGTGCCCGCGTGGTCAACCCACGCTGGATGCAGGCAATGCGTAACCACGGCTACAAGGGCGCCTTCGAAATGGCCGCAACCGTCGACTACCTCTTCGGTTACGACGCGACGGCGCAGGTCATGGATGACTGGATGTACGAAACGCTTACCGACGAGTACGTTGCGAACCCGGAAAACCGCGAGTTCTTTGAACAGTCGAATCCGTGGGCTTTGCACGATATTTCCGAGCGCCTGATGGAGGCCGCCGAGCGCGGTATGTGGGAAAACCCCGACCAGGAACGCATGGATCTGCTGCGCCAGACCTACCTGGATACAGAGGGCGACTTGGAGGAGCGCGCTGACCGGTAGGTAACCGCTAGGCGACCGGTAGGCGACCGCTAGTCGTGGTCTAACCGGCCGATAGCCGTAACCACTTGCTCATCTAGTGGCGGTTACACTGGGGAACTATGAGCAAGTGGTTCACAATTATTTACCTCATCGCCGAGATTGCGGCCTTTATCGCACTTGGTGAATGGATTGGCTATGGCTGGACCGTCCTGCTGGTTCTGGGTCTATTCATTCTGGGATTGGTTTTCGCCGCCATCGAGTTCAAGCGCATCTACCAGAAGTTGCTGCTGGATACTTCTCGTACTCTTACTGAGTACGGACAGAAGCATCCGGAGGAGGCAATCAAGCGCTCGGCAAAGGGCGCGGGACACTTTGTGGCTGACTCGGCAATTCTGTTGGTTGGCTCTTGGCTGATTGCCCTGCCGGGCGTCGTCACCACCGTTGTTGGTTTCCTCATGGTGCTACCGCCGACTCGCTGGCTGATTCGTAAGAGCGGATCGGTGGCGCTGCTCAACGGACTCCGCAACTTCAGTGACCGCAGCATGATGGTGGTCTCTCAGTACGGCATGAACCCCGGTGCTCCAGGAACTGGCGCTGGTGCTGGCGGTTTTTCGGGTTTCCCTGGATTCTCTGGTGGTTTCCCGGGTGCGGATGGCAAGGCCTTCCCACAGGATAAAATCGTCCCACCGGCACCGGACAACGCCTGGGATGATGACCAGGACGACAGCGACAAGCGCTAACTCAAAAACTCGCAAACGTAGAGAGTTCTCTTATACAAGTGCACACTAACCGCCAAGCGCGCTCCAGCGAGCACGGGAACGTCGCTCAGAAAGACGCTTCGAAAGGCATTCCGGAGAATCCGAATCGCTGGCAGGCGCGCTTTCGCGCGCTTACCCCACTAAAGCAGCGCCTCGTTCTCGCCTTCATTGCAATCCTCGCTGGTGGATTGCAGTTCTTAAGCTATGCGCCCATGAGCTGGTGGTGGACGGCCTGGATCGGCCTCGCCCTGCTCATTTTTGCCTTCTTCTGCGCAGCCGATTGGAAATCCAGCGTAGTGGTGGGCTTCAGCTGGGCAACAGCGACGGCACTTTTCTCACTGCCGTGGATCGGCTCCTTCGTCGGCATTGGCCCCTACGTGGCGCTCTCAATTGTGCTGGGTCTCCTGACAATTCCGGCGGCGCTTGCGATGTGGCTGATTGCCCAATCCAGTTTCCCCCTCGCGCTGAAGCTCCCTGGCATGGCCGCTGCGCTCGTGGCAGGGGAGGCGCTGCTAGCCCGCTGGCCTTTCGGAGGCTTCCCCTGGCTCCGCGTTGCCTGGGGGCAGGTCGACGGCCCGCTGGCCCCAGCAGTGGCAATCGGCAGCACTGCATTGGTCACTTTCCTCGCTGCTTGCGTTGGTGCGGGACTGGTCGCGCTCACGCTACGTTCCTATGCAACCTCCGCTGCGCTTTTGGTGGGAGCGTTATTCGTCGGCTGGGTTCTTCCTGCGTGGACCCAACCACTGCCTGAGCCTACGGCCGCTGACAACACCCGTGTCGCGGTTATCCAGGGCAATGTTCCTCGCCTCGGTTTAGAGTTCAATGCCCAGCGCCGCGCAGTCCTGCAAAACCACGCCGATGCCACCAATGAGCTGGCACGACGTGTCCACCAAGGTAAGGAACAGCAACCGGATATCGTCATCTGGCCCGAAAACTCCTCCGATGTCAGCCCGTTTACGGATGGGGAAGCGGCACGCATTATCGAAAACGCCGCGATGAATATTGGCGCTCCCATCGTGGTCGGCACCTTTACCTACACCGATGGGGTGCAAAACACCATGGTGGTCTGGGATCCGCAGACCGGCCCCGGCGACCAGCACGAGAAAATCTATCTCCAGCCCTTCGGCGAAACCATGCCATTCCGCGAGCTACTGCGCCACTTTTCCGACATGGTCGCTCACGCCGGAGACATGACTCCGGGCAACGGCGATGCCGTGGTCACAACGCCAGGCACAGATGGTTTAAAGAAGGTCAATCTAGGCGTGGCCACCTGTTACGAAGTGGTCTTCGATGGCGCCTTCCGCAACGCGGTCAACCACGGCGCAACCATGCTGGCCACGCCCACAAATAACGCCACCTTCGGTTTCACCGACATGACCTACCAACAGCTGGCCATGAGCCGCATGCGAGCCATGGAGTTCCAACGCTCCACGGCCGTCGCCGCAACCAGCGGTGTGAGCGCGATTGTGGATGCGCACGGAGACGTCGTAAAGCAGAGCAAAATCTTCGAGCAGAAGGTACTCACTGAAACTCTGCCTCAGTACGCCCACCTGACTTTTGCAGCCCGCTTCGAGACGTGGATTGAAGGTCTACTGACCGCATTCGGTATTCTTTGTGTGGTTGGTGCCGTCCTGCGTCGCCGTGGCGGAGATGCCAGGGCAGGCGCAGATGAAGTTGATGGCCGGGATACTGAGCAGAACATGCACTAAGGAGAATCACGAGTGACTGCCCTAAATGAGTCGACGCTGGTTGTCATTCCCACTTTCAACGAGCGGGAAAACCTGCCGGGCGTGATTGCACGCCTGCGCGCAGCGGAGCCTCGCGTCGACATTTTGGTTGTCGATGACTCTTCACCAGACGGCACCGGTGAGCTCGCCGATGAAATCGCTGCCGCTGACAAGTCGGACAACGGCGAAGAACACATCTACGTCCTGCACCGCGAGGGCAAGGGCGGTCTCTGGGGTGCGTACCGCGCGGGCTTCGCTTGGGGTCTCGAGCGAGACTACGAGGTTCTCTGCGAGATGGATGCCGACGGCTCCCACGCACCAGAGCAGTTCCATCTGCTGCTGGAGAAGCTCGAGGACGGTGCCGATGTCGTCATCGGTTCCCGCTACATTCCGGGCGGCAAGACCGTCAACTGGCCAATGAGCCGTCAGGTTCTCTCCCGCGGCGGCAACCTCTACATCTCGCTGGCGCTCGGCGCGGGCATCTCGGATATCACCGCTGGCTACCGTGCTTATCGACGGGAAGTTCTCGAAACCCTTGACCTCGAGAACATTGGCAAGGCTGCGTACCTGTTCCAGACCGAGCTCGCTTTTGAGGCTGTACAGGCGGGCTTCTTGGTGGAGGAGGTTCCGATCACCTTTACTGAGCGCGAGTACGGCGAGTCCAAGATGGATGGCAGCTTTGTGAAGCAGTCTCTGCTGCAGGTCACCAAGTGGGGATTCAAGCACCGCTCGCAGCAGGTAAAAAACCTGGGGTCGGAGATTGGTCGCCTGGCTGGTCACGAGTTTAAGCAGCGATTCCGCAAGTAGGGCTAGGGCAGCCCCAAAGATTGCGGCCTGCCCGTGTGGAGACGGGCTGCCTGTATGACTGCGGGCTGCCTGTATGAATGGGGGCTGCCTGTATGAATGGGGGCTGCAAATGTGAAACTGACTTAGTTTATGACAGTTTCAGGCCATTTTTCAGGCCATTTTTGTCATAAACGCAGTCAGTAACTCGGTTCGGCCCGCCGCAGCCAGGCACCAACGAAAAATGGGTCCGAATAAGGAGCAAAACCTTATCCGGACCCGAATTTCAGTGTTTGATTGACGGCTACAAAGCTCTAAAGCTCACTAGCGCAAGCCAGCTCAAACCTTAAGCGTTCTTCTCTGCTTCTTCGGCTTCCTTCTGAGCCTTCAGCAGGCGAGCGGCGTTACGACGACGCTTGCGCAGCAAGTCAACGCGCTCATCCAGCAGCACGTCGAGCTCCTCGATGGAGCGACGCTCACGGAGCATGTCCCAGTGAGTCCTCGGCGGCTTCACCGGCTTGGCTTCAGTGCCTTCGCCTTCAACCAGCTCACCAATCTGGCCATTCTTGCACAGCCATTCACCTGGAATTTCCGCGTCATCCGCGAATGGGACCTCGAAGATCTCACCGGATTCAGTGCGGTAGCGGACCATCATTCGCGGCGCGAGGTCATGATCGCGATCGGTCTCATACGAAACGGCGCCCATGCGACTGCCACGAAGAACTCGATCTGCCATGTGGAACGTGCCCCCTTTGGTAGAAATACTAGACCACACATTATAACGCCTTAATCTGTATTCATGCCATAATTGACTTCTGTGTCAGATCAAAAGCCGAGCACAACTACCGCCAATTGCCAGTGGTGTGGCCGCGAAATGGAGGTCGCTATCCGCGGTCGCCGTCGCAAGTTCTGCAGCCAAGCCTGCCGGCAGCGCGCGTATGAAAAACGCACTGGCGTAGCAAAAGGCGCTTCCAGGCCGATTGCCGAGCGAATCAATTCGGATCTCACGCTGAAGACCGCCACCGATGCCACGAGCAGGCCGGCGGGCGATGACGTCGTAAAGCGAATAGGGGACGGGCTCTTCGAAGTACGTTGTCTCGCCGAAGACTTGCGCACCGCGCTTGACGACGGCATGGAGACTGCCGTCCTGCAGGAGATTACGCAGGAATTGATTATGAAAACGCGTGAAGTGGAACGGTTTATCCCATAGCGGATTAAAAGGATAGGATGAGCACTATGAATTCTGGTGTCCGTAAGTCAATTATTACTTTGATAGCCGTTGCAGTTGTTGCGCTCGCAATTGTTATTGTGGGGCCAGTTTTGTATCGCGTTTTCACGCATGAAGGGGTGCGTACTGGGGATTTCGAGGCCACGGAGCTGCCTGCAGCAACGACTGATGCGAATGGCACCTGGAAGATTGTCGGTGGCGATAACTCACAGAACACCTCCGTTGGCTTTACTTTTAATGAGGTACTGCCGGGCAGCAGGCGGACGACGTCTGGTTCCACCCACGATGTCACCGGCGAGCTGAAGGTTGCTAACAACAATCTTGAGGACGCATCCGTTGTTGTTGATATGGCAACTCTGACTAGCGATATTGAACGTCGTGACATCAATGTCCGCAACAATATTTTCAGTGTTGAGCAGTACCCAGAAGCTAAGTTTGAGCTTGCAGAGCCGCTCGATATTTCAAACATTCCAGATAACGGCCAGTGGGCGAATATCGAGATTCCGGGACGCCTGACCATCCGCGGTGTCACCAATGATGTCACCGTGCCGATGAAGGCCGCTCGTACCGAAAACCTGGTTTTGCTGTCGGGCACTCTGCCAATCAACCGACTGGATTACAACGTGCGCCTGCCACAGTTTGTAGCTGCATCCATCGAGGAAAACGGCGAACTCAATCTACGCATTGTCGCAGAGAAGCAGGACGCGTAGGACGGGTAGGTTTCGCGGCTGGCAGGCACCGCCATCTAAAGAAAATCGCAGTAGCGCTAATCCAAAGAGGCTTATAGCCAGCGAAAATACACCTCGATTCGTCACTGTGACGCAATAAAGCCATTTAGTCACACACCACAGAAATCCTGCCAAAAACAATTTTGGTAGACCAGTTGGGAGTCACAACGATATGAACACCTACGAAGCAATGTTGCTCGCACGAAAGGTGCGAATGGTACTACTGATTATCTTCATCGCGTTCGTGACCTACAAGGGCGTGTGGTGGCTCGCGGCTGTCGGCGTATTCCTGATTGGCATGACTCTGTGGCAGAACAAGCGACTGCGGGAAGAGATTGCCGTTCGCAACGCGGATGAGCTTGCATCGGACGCCAAGGCCAATAAGCAATAAGCCCGACGGCATGGATCAAGCGCCAAGATAGAACACGGCAGCAGAAAAGGCGGCGGCGAAAAAGGCGACAGGCCTGGAAATTCAGAAAACCGCAGGGCCAACCACTTTCAGTATTTGTCCGATAATATACATTATGACATTTTGCCCTTAGGATCCCGTCCTCCCCATTACCGCCGATGCGCCATTGCCGTCAGGTCTAAGGAATTTTTAGTAAGATTTCCCGCATGCCTGAACTCTCAGACACATCCAGCAGCTCAGACAGACCCAATACATCCGACACATCAGATAGATCTGGCTCGTCCGACGACCCAGAGCCTCGCGCCAACGTTGACGGGCTCTCTGTAGCCGCAGTAAGCGCAATCACCGCAGCAACCGCCGCAGCATCCTCAGCGAACGCAGCGAACACTTCAGGTGATGCCGCGTGATTGTATCCGCACTCATCGTCTTAGCGGTCTTTCTATTCCTCGTTTTCGCCAACGCAATTTTCGTTGCTGTCGAGTTTTCCTACCTCACGGTTAACAGGAACGATGTCAAGAAGGCCGCAAACGCCGGCTCAAAGTCCGCATACTTAGTAGACCGTGCTCTATCACGCACCTCTACAAACCTCTCCGGCGCACAGCTGGGAATTACGGTCACCAGCCTCGTCGCTGGTTTCCTTACCGGGCCTTCCCTCGGCGTGCTCCTCGAAGCCGCATTTGGTGGCACTAGCATCTCTCCCGCCACCGTCACTGCAATCAGCACTACGGGCGCTTTCATTATCGCGACTTTCACTCAAATGGTCTTTGGCGAACTCGTCCCCAAAAACTGGGCCATCGCCGAGCCCACGAAAGTCGCAAACCTCGTGGTCAGGCCGCAAAATGCCTTCATGTTCGCATTCGGCTGGCTGGTCTGGCTGCTCAACAGCGCGGCTAATTGGGTACTAAAACGGCTCGGCTTCTCCCCTGAGGAAGAGGTCGCCAGTGCCAGGACCGCGGAGGAACTCCGTGCCGTCGTCACGCGCTCTAGCGATGAAGGAAAGATTAACCCGCAGACCGCCGAGTTGGTGGCACGATCGATTGAGTTCGGCGAGCGCACGGCGGCTGATGTGATGACGCCACGCACGCAGATTATCTTTATCGAAAATCAGAGCGTCGCAGAGATGCTGACGGTCGTCGCAGATTCTGGACATGCACGCTTCCCCGTCGTCGGCAACAGCGTCGACGACATTCGCGGCGTGGTGCATTACACCGACCTGCTCAGCGTGCCACACGCACAACGCTTGACGACGTCGGCTGCGAGCCTGGCCAAAGATGTACTCGTGGTGAACGACTCGACCACACTTGATCCGCTGATGCGTCAACTGCGTGAGGATGCATACCAGTTCGCGGTGGTTGTCGATGAGTACGGCGGCACGGACGGCATTGTGACGTTGGAGGATCTCGTCGAGGAAATCGTCGGTGAAATTGACGATGAACAGGACGATCGTTCGTTGCTCTACAGCCGGATTAGCCCCAATACGGTGATTGTTTCCGGTCTCATGCGCCCTGATGAGTTGGGAGAGATTCTGAATCTGGTTCTACCGGAGGGCGAAGAATCCGACACGATTGGCGGCTTCATCACCGAGCGCTTAGATCGCATGCCGCGCTTCGGCGACACCGTCACGGTCGAAGCCACCGACCATGAAAACCTCGATGACGAGAACTTGCCTACCACCGCTGAAGTTGCTTTTCGAGTCGAGCGCATGGCGCGTCACCGCGTTGGCCGTATTCGTGTCCAGGTGGACCGCGCCGGCAACAAGGTCACGCGCACGGATGAAGGCGCTGACCAGGACGGCACCAGTCACAACCACGTCGAGCACAACAGCGAAAAGGAGGGCTAGAACATGCCACTACTTACTCTTATTTTGCTGTTGGCCCTCAATGCCTGGTTTGTCGCCGCTGAATTTGCGATGGTCTCGGCTCGCCGCGATCAAATTGAACCGGATGCCGTCAGCGGCTCTACCAGCGCAAAGTACGCGCTGCGTGGTATCGAAAACGTGTCAGTCTCCCTGGCGGCAACACAGCTTGGCATTACCGCCTGTTCCCTGCTCATCGGTGCCGTCGGCGAGCCTGCGATTGCGCACTTCTTCGAGCCCTACATGACAGCGCTGGGACTCCCCGCGGGCACCGCCCACGTGGTTGCGCTGGCGTTGGCACTGCTGATTGTCACTTTCTTACACATGGTTGTCGGCGAAATGGTGCCGAAGAACATCGCTATTGCGGCCCCCAGCCCGACGGCGAAGTTCGTGGCTATTCCGCTGTATGTGATTGTGCGGGTGCTCAATCCGGTTATCTGGGCGATGAATACGACCGCGAACATCGTGGTTCGCAAGGTTCTTCGCGCCACTCCGAAGGACGAGGTCGATTCCTCCTTCACCGCTAGTCAGGTGCAGGATTTCGTCGCCGAGTCCGGGCGTCAGGGCCTTCTCGACAATGACGAGCTCGCGCTCCTCCACAAAGCTCTCGGCTTCGAGCATCTCACCGCCGCGGATGTCACTATGCAACTCGACACCCTCGTCACCATTGGCCCCGACGCCACTGTCGCCGACATCGAAGAGCTCAGCGCACGCACGCGCTTTTCCCGCTTCCCCATCACCGATGCCGACAGCAGCTTCATCGGCTACCTTCATGTCAAGGATTTGCTCTCGCTTGACGACGGTCACCGCGACCGACCCTTCCCGCGGAACCTGATTCGCACCTTCGCAAGCGTCAGCCCGGATGCCAAGCTCCAGACGGTCATGCGGCTTATGCAGCGCGAGCAGGCTCACTTCGCCTTGGTGACGGCGAAAAACAGTACTTCGGAGAACTCTGTCAGCGGAATCGTTGCACTGGAGGACGTACTAGAAGAGCTCGTCGGCGAAGTCCGCCAGGCAACAGCCTAGCGAGTGCGCCGACGAGCCCCGTCGATTCCAGCTGGTTACTTGCTGCTGAAAGCTAGTTAACTAATTACTTCAGTGCAGCCAGTGCGGAGTCGTAGTCCGGCTCCGTGGTGATTTCATCGACCAGCTGGTTGTAAATGACCTTGCCCTCTTCGTCAGTGACGACTACGGCACGAGCAAGCAGGCCAGCGAGCGGGCCATCCTGCTGGACAACACCGAAGGCTTCGCCGAAGCCGTGGCGGAAGTCCGAGGCAACCTCAACGTTGTCCAGGCCTTCTGCAGCGCAGAAGCGGCCGAGAGCGAACGGCAGGTCACGCGAAACATTAACCACGACGGTGTTGTCCAGCCCAGCAGCGTCCTCGTTGAAGTGACGCACCGAAGCTGCACAAACACCAGTATCTACGGACGGGAAGATGTTGTAGACGACCTTCTTACCAGCGAAGGTCTCATTGGTGACCTCACCAAGGTCACCACCGGTGAGGGTAAACTCCGGAGCCTTGTTGCCCACCTCGGGCAGGTCTCCGGAAAGCTGGACTGGGTTGGACTGAAATGCGGTTTGTGTCATAGCGCCCTTTTTACCGCCTTTCGTCCGGATCCTCCAGGCTGTTTCCTGGAAATCAGTAGAATCGTGACAGAAATGAAATTCCGGGCCGCAGTATCTTGAGCAATCTTGCGTACCTTGCGGTCCGGGCCACGCTATTCAGCGGGCCCCACGTTTAAACTCCGAGGAAAGGCAGCCATGAGTTTGATTACCGCAATTGTGTCCATCGATGTCGAAGCTGACAAGATTCCGGAGGCCGCCGAGACCATCGTCGAGATCGACGGCGTGACTGAGGTCTACTCCGTTACTGGTGACTGGGACTTGGTCGTCGTGGTGCGCGCAACTAATCACGATGATTTGGCGGAAATCATTCCAAATCTCATCAGCAAGGTCGACGGTGTTATTCGCACTCAGACTCAGCTGGCTTTCCGCACCTACTCTCAGCACGACCTGGAAAGTGCATTCTCCATCGGGCTGGAGTAGTCGCGGATTCTTCTACCGAACTGTGCGGTATGCGGTAGCTACTTAACCACTTCCGCCATCGCGCGGCCTGCCTGGCGGCCACTGAAAATACAGCCGCCCAGGAATGTACCTTCCAGCGCGTTGTTGCCGTGAACGCCACCGCCACCGAAGCCAGAGGCCTCGCCTGCAGCGTAGAGCCCCTCAAAAGGTGTTCCGTCCGGGTGCAAGCACTGGCCGTCGAGGGTGGTCTCGATGCCACCGAGCGTCTTGCGGGTCAGCATGCGCAGACGAATAGCAATCAGTGGGCCGTTCTTCGGATCCAAAATCGGTGATGGCGGCACGGAGCGGATGATCTTGTCCCCGAGGAAGTTCCGGGCCACGTTGACGTAATTGACCTGGTAGTCCTTGGAGAAGGGATTACCGGTCTGCATATCGCGCTGACGAATCTGCTCCTCGAGCTTCTCCAGGTCAATCTTCGGCGCTGCGGCTCCGGACTCCCCGCCCGAGCTCGCCTCCACAATCTCGTTCATCCCCTCGACCAGCTTTGGCAGATTGTCGGCAACCACCCAGTCTTCGCCGTTGTCCATGAACGCCTGAATAGGTGCGGCAACACCAGAGGTCACCTTGCCAATCAGCTTCTTGATCTCCTTGTCGGTCAGATCCGGATTCTGTTCTGAGCCAGAGAAAATAAACTCCTTGCCCACGATGTTCTTATTCAGCACAAACCAGGAATACGAGTGTCCGGTGGCCAGAATGTGCTTCATCGTGCCGACAGTATCGGCGCCCGGAATATATGGCGCTGGCAGGCGGCTTCCTTCTGCGTCAAACCACATGGCCGACGGCCCCGGGATGATTCGGATACCGTGATTCGGCCACACGGGATTCCAGTTCTTCATGCCCTCGGTGTAATGCCACATGCGGTCACGGTTGACGAGGTTTGCGCCGGCCTGCTCTGCAATCTCGATACCACGGCCGTCAACATGCTCTGGCACACCGCAGACCATGTCCTTCGGCATCTCGCCCAGGCGCTCGGTCGGCCAGCACTTACGCACGGCTTCCAGGTTGCCGCCAACACCGCCCGTCGCAATGCACACGGCCGACCCGCGGATCTCAAAGTCCTCCCCTGTTTCCTCGCGTGACGACGCCACTCCTCGCTCTAAAGATTCACAGGGAACCAGAATCTTGCCACGCACGCCGACGGCGCGGCCATCTTCGACAATCAACTCGTCAACGCGGTGGCGATGGCAGTATTCCACCAGCCCCTTCTTCGCAGCTTCAGCGACCGGCTCTGCGAATACGCGGACGATTTCGGGGCCTGTGCCCCAGGTGAGGTGGAATCGGGGTACCGAGTTGCCGTGACCGTCGGCACGCCCTTCACCGCGCTCAGCCCACCCGACGACAGGCAGGAACTTCACGCCGAGATTGCGGAGGTAGTCACGCTTCTCCCCTGCCGCGAAGTTCAGGTAGGCCTTGGCCCACTTGCGTCCCCAGTTGTCTTCCTCGCGGTCGAACTGCGCGGAGTTGAACCAGTCAGCTTCAGCGAGCTCGCGGTTGTCCTTGACTCCCAGGCGGCGCTGCTCTGGCGAGTCGACGAGAAAGATTCCTCCCAGCGACCAGAAAGCCTGTCCGCCGAGGTTGTTGGCATTCTCCTGATCGACAAGGATGACCTTCTTGCCGGCCTGCGTGGCCTCATACGTCGCGACCAATCCGGCAAGTCCGGCGCCGACGACAACAATGTCTGCAGTACGTGTGGTGCTCTGTGCGTTCATAGTTTCGTTTTTAGACCCTAAACATCACCTTTGAGGTGGTTTTGCCTAAAAACGTGATTTATTTTTACAGGCATTATTTATCTGGCGAATTTCCAACGCGCCCGGAGCCGCCCACTGCTAGTGAGGCCTGCGTGGCGCATGCACGAGCTCGACCTGTACGAGCGTGACTTTCTCTGCGCGCACGAGCGCTTCAAACAGCGACAGATAGTAATTCCACATCCTCCGGAACACTCTGTCGTAGCCGATACCAGCGGCTTCACGCGCATGCGCCGCAAAGAAATCTCGCTGGAGCTGCAAGGTCGTCGCGAAGTGCGCCGGAATGTACTCTTCCGCCGCGATGCGCAGGCCGGTTTCCCGGTCCACCATCTTGCGCAGCTCTTCCATGGTGAAAAGCTGCAGCTGCGGCCACACGTAAGCGCGTACGAGGTCCAAGCTGCGCTCGGCGAGCGCATCGAATTTGTCCGTCGCTACCACCATTTGGACTACGATGGTGCCGCGGTCGACAAGCAGACGCTCGGCGCTCTTCAGCCAGCGCAGCGCACCTGCACGACCGAAGGTCTCCAGACGCCCGACGTTGATAACCGCCTCGAAGTCGGACTCGAATTCGCGTGGCGACGGAATGTTGCGATCCATCTGGATCACATCGACCGCGCCGCGCAATCCGGCTTTTTCCACCCGTTCCAGCACCGTTTCGGTGTGGTCATCAGAGACGGTAATAACCTCCGCGCCCGCTCCCCTTTCTGCAGCCCGAAGGGCAATTTCTCCGCCTGCCGACGGCCATTCGGCGACACGGTCTCCGGCCCGGACTCGAGCAAGATCGAGGATGTGCTCAATATTGCGCACCTGGGCATGCAGAAAATCGGCACGCGCGACGGATTTCGGGGCATCGACATAAGTCACGTCAACTGACCAGTGCGAGGCAACCCCACCCTTGCCAGCACCACGGGCATAGTTTTGAATCTGTTCCCGCGACGAGGTACGCACTCCGGAGGCGAATAGGCCGGAACCGCCCATCAGCAATTCGCCGGAATAGAGCTCGAGCAATGAGGTCGGCAACTCTCCCGCCATATCTGGCCCATCGAGACGCGGACGTGAACGCGCGACTTTCATCAGACCACGTGCCAGCGGCCCCAACGAAGCAATATCGAGCTCGGCGCTGAGCAGTCGGCTGAGAAGCTCTGGCAAATCATCACTGGACCATTCGCCCGCGAGATAGGCCTCCCCCAATCCGAGCCATTCTGAATCAGCTAGTCGAGAATAGAAAACAGGATCAATGACGCTGAAAATGACTGGACGAAACGATTCAGAACTAGTGGGAGATTCACTGCCGCCGCTAGAGCTGGCACCACCGACTCCGTCGATAGCCAAATCGGCGTCACCCGTCGACCGAGTAATGAAGGACTCTCCGACAAACTCACCGGATTCGACCAGTTCAATGCCGTTGTCCTGGCAGAGCCGCTCAAAAGAGCGTTCCATCATTTCGGCACGTTTCGCTAGGAAACGCCCCTCTGGAATACGCGCAACCCGAGGCCATCGCTCTGCGTCAATTGCCTGCCGGCTTGCCGAATTCACCCTGCCCGAACCTCCTAACAATCGCGCCGCATAAAGGTACGAATAACGAATTGAGTTTGCTCTCGAAGCCTACCGCGCAGGGCCCCAGAATAGGCGGTGGCGCACCGAGAGGATTACTATTGTGGCTTGCCGGCTAAAAGCCGAATCTAAAACTTCGAGAACTTTAAAGTCTGTGAGGAGAAAATACATGACCGAGACTCCGTACCGCCCGCACTCCGGACGCCCGCACGTGGTCGTCATCGGTTCGGGTTTCGGTGGCTTGTTCGCGGCGAAGAAGTTGCAGGGCGCCGAGGTCGACGTCACTCTCATCGACCGCACTAACCACCACCTGTTCCAGCCACTGCTCTACCAGGTAGCAACGGGCATCCTGTCCTCGGGCGAAATCGCTCCGTCCACTCGTACGATCTTCGACGGTGTTCAGAACGTTCGTGTTGTCAAGGGCGATGTCACCGACATCGACGTCGAAAAGCAGGTTGTGACTTCGGAACTGGGTCACCAGACTTCCAAGTGGGAATACGACCACCTCCTGGTTGCCGCTGGCGCTGGCCAGTCCTACTTCGGCAATGATCACTTTGCCGAGTTTGCTCCGGGCATGAAGAACATCGACGACGCACTCGAAATCCGTGCCCGCATCATCGGCGCGTTTGAGCGCGCCGAGCTGACCAACGATCCGGCTGAGCGCGAGCGCCTGCTGACCTTCGTTGTTGTCGGCGCTGGTCCGACCGGTGTTGAGCTTGCTGGCCAGCTGGCCGAGCTGGCTAACCGCACCCTCGCATCGTCCTACCGCAGCTACAACCCGCACGCTGCACGCGTCGTCCTGCTCGACGGCGCACCGCAGGTTCTGCCGCCGTTTGGCAAGCGTCTGGGCCGCAAGGCTCAGAAGTCCCTGGAGAAGATGGGCGTCATCGTCAAGCTGGGCGCGATGGTGACTGACGTCAATGAAGAGGGAGTCACCTACAAGAACATGAAGGATGGAACCGAGGAGTTCATCCCGTCGTTCTGCAAGATTTGGTCCGCCGGCGTGTCCGCTTCCCCGCTGGGCAAGATGATTGCCGAGCAGACTGGCGCCGAGACCGACCGCGCTGGCCGTGTCGTTGTCAACGAGGACATGACAGCTGGTGACTACAAGAACGTCTACGTCGTGGGCGACATGTCCAACCGCGAGAACCTGCCGGGTGTTGCTCAGGTTGCTATTCAGGGTGGCGAGTACGTCGCCGCCAACATTGCAGCTGAGGCCGACGGCCGCGATGTCGCTGAGCGTCAGCCGTTCGAGTACTTCGATAAGGGCTCCATGGCAACCGTCTCCCGCTTCTCCGCAGTGGTGAAGATGGGCAAGGTTGAGGTCACCGGCTTCATCGGCTGGATTCTGTGGCTGGCCGTCCACCTGATGTTCCTGGTGGGCTTCCGCAACCGCCTCGTCTCCTGCGTCAGCTGGGGCCTGAACGTCCTGGACCGCAACCGTTGGCAGATGGTTTCCACCCGCCAGCAGATGTACGCACGCAACGCCATCGACCGCCTGGCCGAGTTCAACAAGGACAAGGCTGAGCAGGATCTGCCGCTGGAGGTTCGCGACACTCGCCGCGAGCACCGCGCAAAAAGGAACAAGTAGTTAACTTGCAGGTGGCCAGATTAGAAAACAGCTAATCACGACAAGCCACCTGCGAGCTTCCTACCAGGCCCGTTACCACCTATAACGATTTGCTACAGCGGCTTGTCGAGTACCGCAATTCGTAGGTTGGTGCGGGCCAGCAGTTTTTCATCTGCCTTGCGGGTGTGCTCAATACGCCACAGTTGCATGGTGCGCCCCAGGTACTCTGGCTCCGCCGTGGTAACGATTACCTCGCCAGCCCGGGCGGAGCGGTAGAAATCGGTGTTATTGTTCACACCGACGACCGGCTTCTTCGCACCGCAGGCAACGAAACCAGCAATAGAGCCAGCAGTCTCACCTAGCGAGCAATAAACACCGCCATTGGCTAGGCCCCACGGTTGCAGGTGGTCGGGCCCGACCTCGAGCTCCATCTGAATTCGCTCCGGCCCGACATGGACAAACTTCGTGCCCAGCAAGGTATCTAGACCGCCGATTCCGTTATCGCCCAAGGTGCTGTTAAAAACAGCCAGCTCCTCATCGCTCAGCGCTTCCTGGCTCGCCTTCGTCGCCAGTGTCATATAATCGCGCAGCGCCTTCCTCTTCGCCTGCTCGGCGGAAGAAGCTGCAGAGTTCGAGTCCTGTGAACTGCCATTATTCGCAATAGTCTCGTCAGTCATGCCAAACATTGTGCCAGCGCACGCCATCACTCGTGGCAGTTTCAACGTTAAAAGCAGTAACAATTTCTGAGTCCCAGATACAACGAACCCCGGCCAGGCTTTAAGATGGTGGGCATGACCGATAACAATGAACTCGCACAAATTGGTGTCGTCGGGCTCGCCGTCATGGGCTCGAATATCGCACGCAACTTCGCCCACAAGGGACACACCGTTGCCGTGTACAACCGCAGCCCGGAGAAAACTCGCACCCTCATCGCTGAACACGGTGATGAAGGCTCATTCATCCCGTCCGAGACCATTGAAGAGTTCGTCGCTTCGCTGGAGCGCCCGCGTCGCGCTCTGATCATGGTTCAGGCAGGTGCCGCTACTGATGCGGTCATCGATCAGCTTGCCGACGTGATGGAGCCCGGCGACATCATCATTGATGGCGGTAACTCTCTTTACACGGACACCATCCGTCGCGAGAAGGCTATTCGCGCCCGTGGCCTGCACTACGTTGGCACTGGTATTTCCGGTGGTGAAGAAGGTGCTCTGACTGGCCCATCCATTATGCCGGGTGGAACGAAGGAGTCCTACGAGTCCCTCGGCCCGCTGCTGGAGTCCATCTCCGCTCACGTTGATGGCGTTCCGTGCTGTACTCACATTTCTTCCGATGGCGCTGGCCACTTTGTAAAGATGGTCCACAACGGCATCGAGTATGCGGATATGCAGGTCATTGGCGAGGCCTACCACCTGCTGCGTGAGGCCGCTGGCCTCACCCCTGCCGAGATTGCAGATATCTTCCGCGAGTGGAATAAGGGCGACCTGGACTCCTACCTGGTCGAGATTACCGCTGAGGTTCTCTCTCAGGCCGATGAGAAGACAGGCAAGCCGCTGGTGGATGTCATCGTTGATGCTGCTGGCCAGAAGGGCACCGGCCGTTGGACGGTCAAGGCCGCTTTGGACTTGGGCATTCCAGTAACTGGTATTGGCGAGGCCGTGTTCGCTCGCGCCCTGTCGTCTTCCCTTGCTCAGCGTGAGGCTGCCCGCAACCTGCCGTCGGGAAGCCTGGCTAAGGCACCGGAAGATCGCGATGCTTTTGTGGAGCGCGTCCGTAAGGCGCTCTACGCTTCCAAGATCGTTGCCTACTCGCAGGGCTTCGATGAGATTAACGCTGGTGCCAAGGAGTACGGCTGGGAGATTGACCGCGGTGCGCTGGCGACCATCTGGCGTGGTGGCTGCATCATCCGCGCACAGTTCCTGAACCGCATCAAGGAAGCGTACGACCGCAATCCGGAGCTGCCGGCGCTGGTACTCGACGAGTACTTCCGTGACCAGGTCACCGAGTGCCTCGACGCGTGGCGCGACGTTGTCGTCACTGCAGCACAGATGGGTATCCCGGCTCCGGTGTTCTCCTCTTCGCTGGCTTACTACGACGGCCTGCGTGCGGAGCGTCTGCCGGCAGCACTGGTTCAGGGGCAGCGTGACTACTTCGGTGCGCACACTTACCAGCGTGTTGACCGCGAGGGTGCTTTCCACACCCTCTGGTCTGGCGACCGCTCCGAGGTTGAAGCGTAGTCTTGAAGTCTGTCGCTTCACGCTCTTGAAGTTAAAAGGGGTCTGAGATGCCATTTCCCAAGAAGGCAAAGCCTGATTTTGTGCCACGAGTTCTTTCCATCGCCGGCACAGACCCAACAGGTGGCGCTGGGCTCCATGCCGATTTAAAATCAATCGCCGCCGCCGGTGGTTATGGCATGGGCGTGGTCACCGCTTTGGTATCTCAGAACACCGTGGGCGTTCGTGCCGTCCACACCCCACCTGTTGACTTCCTCGTCGAGCAGCTGGCTGCTGTAACTGAGGATGTCACCATCGACGCGGTGAAGATTGGCATGTTGGGTTCACGCGAACTCACGCAGGCCGTCACCAACTGGGTTCGGGAGACCAAGCCAGCCGTGGTTGTTCTCGATCCGGTTATGGTCGCCACCTCTGGCGACCGTCTGCTTGACGAAGATGCCATGGACGCAATGCGCGACTTGGTCGCGGAAGCCACCGTCATCACGCCGAATGTTCCCGAACTGGCATTGCTTGCCGACGCCCCGGAGGCCAGCGAGTTCACTGAGCTGATTGAACAGGCACTGGAGTTCGCGAGCAAAAACGATGTCATCGTGATTGCAAAGACTGGTCACTTAAGTGATGAGGAAGCCGGCAATGCCGTGGCCTTCCCCGATGGCCAGGTTTTCTTCAGCTCTTCTCCCCGCATTCACACTGAGAACACCCATGGCACGGGTTGTTCGCTGTCCGCTGCTCTAGCCACACGGATTGGTGGGGGCTCAGCGATCAACGACGCCCTGCGCTGGACTACGCGCTGGCTCAGCGAGTCCATTCGTTTCGCGGATAACCTCAACGTCGGCCAGGGGCACGGCCCCATTGACCACGGCCACAGGGCTCGTCGCCTGGAAAAGGTCGCGCTTCGCCGAATGCAACCAGTGCATCTGAACTCCAGTTTTTACCCGGAGGCCGTCGAAGGCACTGATACTGAGCAGCCGCCGAAGGAGCTGGAATCTTTCTTCGGCCACTCACTCCAGATTGCTCCGGCTGGTCCTTTTACTTCCCAGCTGTGGCGGGACATCGAGGACATCGTTGCCGAGATTGGCGGAATGTTCAGCGTCCCCACGATGCTCCGCGGCGACCTTTCCTCGGACGAAACCAACTTCTTCGTAGCGCAAGAGGCCTGGTACTTGCACCAAGTTTTCCCAGTCCTGTCGCATCTGGCAACCAAAGCACCCTGCCCGAAGGAACAGGTTCTGTGGTCGTCACTCGCACAGGAAGCCCTGGTGCGTGCGTTGGAATTGAGCAATAACGGGCTGGAAGAGACTTCTTCGGCGCTCGAGGACATCGAGCCGACAACCATCACACAGCTTTTGCTGGACGTGCATTCTTCCTGTAGCGCTTTCAACCCATATCGGGTCGCCGTAACCAGTATCGTCGCCGAAATGTGGATTGCAACCGAGCTGACTCTGCAAGGAAAATCGCTGGTTGATGAGGATTCCGCGATCGCGAACTGGGTGGAGGTGTATTCCGACCCCGAGTATGTTGACAGTGTTCAGCAGGCTCTCGAGGTCCTTGAAGAGAATATGTCTACGGCCAGCGATGCGGAGCTCAAATCCATCCGCAACATCTTCCGTCGAGCCGCCATTCTTGAGCGCGAGGCCTATGCGCAACCGGGTCGCGGTTGGTAAATGTCATGGGACGGTAGTTTTCCAGTTCACCGGACGTGCCTATTGCATGGCTGTCCGGGGATAGCGGTATTCTAACAAGCATGCCCCCTCCTGCTGAGTCCAGTGATTTCAGACAGTTGGGCACGCCGGAAGCGATTGTGAGTATTCTGCGTGCCCAGCACATAACTTCGCCTACTGCCGTGCAGGTGGCGACTTTGCCAGATGCTTTCGCTGGCAAGGACGTTCTTGCGCAGGCCCCTACAGGCTCGGGCAAAACGCTCGCATTCGGCATTCCGCTGGTCGCGTTACTCAATAACGCCTCTCCAGCGCTTCCAGGTTACCCGCGCGCGCTAATTATTTCGCCAACGCGCGAACTCGCAGATCAGATTGCTGATGTCCTGGCTGACATCGGTGCCGCTGCAGGTCTGCGTGTCTTGAGCTTGGTCGGCGGTGACTCCGTGGCCAAGCAGCAGACTCTGCTCGCGGCACCAGTCGATATCGCTGTGGTCACACCGGGTCGCGCACACGATTTGCGCCGCCGCAGCCTCCTCAGCCTTGAGCAGGTTCTCGCCGTTGTTGTAGACGAAGCGGACATGCTCGCTGACATGGGCTTTCTGCCCGATGTTCTGGGCCTGGTCCGTGCGTGCCCGAAGTCGGCACAGCGCATGGTCTTTTCCGCCACGATTAACGACGACGCCGCGGGGCTTATCCGCGATCGTCGCGCAAGTAGCACTGAAGTTGCGAAGCACAAGGTCACTGCCTCCCGGTTGACCATGCGCAATATGCGGCATCTGTTACTTCGGGTGGAGGACAACAACGAAGCCGACGAAGTGGTCGCCTGGATTGCCTCCCGCAAGGATCAGTGCGTCATCTTCGCCAACTCTAAGGCGCGTGTCGTGCAGCTGGCTAAGTTTCTACAGTTCTATGACATCAAGTTAGGTTTCCTCCACGGCGATCGTGGCCAGGCAACTCGTCGCGCGGTCCTCAAGGCCTTTTCCGAGGGTGAAATCAATGTCCTCGTCACCACGGATGTGGCCGCTCGTGGCATTGATATCGATGCTCTTGACTTGGTTGTGCACGCGGATCCGCCAAGGGATTCCGCGACGTACATTCACCGCTCGGGTCGAACGGCTCGTGCAGGTGCTTCCGGCACGGTAGCGATGATTGTGCGTGACCGCCAGGTTGATCAGGCCCGTGAGCTGCTGGCAGGGGCCGGCGTTAAAGCTGAAGAGCTGCGTGCAGCTCCGGGGCTGCCGCGATTTGTCAAGGAACTGGGCGCACGGCGTCCGCGCCGGGCTCGTCAAGATCAGAGCCAATCGGCAGGCAGTGTTAGTGGTGCCGGTTACCGCGGGCGCGGCGGTCCGTCGGCAAGCGGAAAGAATCGTGCTGGCGGTCGCGTACACCGCCCCAAGCGAGGGAAAAAGAAGAAGAGATAATCAGTGGATATTGTTCTCAATATTGTCGCGGTTGTCGGCTTTATCGCGCTAACCGCTGGCACCGGCCTCTTTGTGGCGTTTGAATTCGCGCTGACGGGACTGGAGCGATCTACGATTGACGCCGACCGCGCCCGTTCAGCGGATGCACCTGCTGAGGCCGTTCACAAGGCGCATAATCGACTGTCCTTCCACCTCTCCGGTGCACAGCTGGGCATTACGTTGACCACGCTGGCAACTGGTTTCCTCGCGGAACCGGTGCTGGCGCAGTACTTCACGCCGATGTTGCATTGGATGGGGCTCAGCGAGTCTGCAGCGGGACCGACCGCACTGATTCTTGCGCTCATTGTGGCCACGATGTTGTCGATGGTCTATGGCGAGTTGGTGCCAAAGAATGTCGCCATTACAGAGCCGTTGGCAGTAGCGCGAGTTACGGCTCGTCCGGTGATGGCGTTTAACTGGGTGTTCCACTACTTCATCCATTCGCTGAATGCCACGGCGAACTGGCTGGTGCGCAAGCTCGGTATTGAACCGGCGGATGAGTTGGCTTCAGCGCGTTCCCCGCAGGAGCTGGAAGCACTGGTACGTAATTCTGCGGAGCAGGGGGCATTGGATGAGTCGAAGGCCGCTGTACTCGAGTCGTCGTTACGCTTTGGCGAAACGACGGCGGAGGACCTAATGACGCCGCGGTCGACGATTACCTCCCTCGATGTCGATGACACGGCGCTGGATCTGCTGGCTGTCGCTATCGAATCGGGGCATTCCCGCTTCCCCATTACTGACGGGGACCTCGATGCCACTGTCGGTGTTGTCCACGTCAAGGACGCATTTGCGGTGCCTGCGGCGAAGCGCTCAACCACCACCATGCGGGAGATTGCACGGCCTGTGCCGACGCTGCCGCAGTCGCTGGACGGCGATGCCGTACTGGAGGCCGTGCGTTCGGCCGGTTCGCAGATTGCGCTGGTCGCGGACGAGTACGGCGGTATCGCCGGCATTGTCACCATCGAGGATGTCGTCGAGGAAATTCTTGGCGAGGTCTGGGATGAGTACGACGACAAGGAGTCCGAGCAGGAAGTCAAACGCGCGATCGAAGGCTGGAACTGCTCTGGCCTTGTGCGTACCGACGAGCTGCCGACCAAGGTCGGATACTTCGCCCCAGAAGGTAGCTTCGAAACGCTCGGTGGATTGATTATGTTTGCGCTCGGTCGCATCCCGGAGGTCGGTGACGTCGTCCTGCTGCCAGAGACCGAACGCGATTTCATGGACGAGTTCGAATCGGGTATCGCCGGACGCTGGTACGCCCGCATTCTGGCGATGGATGACCGCCGCGTGGACCGTGCCATTTTGATTCCTGTGACCAACGAGCGCGCTAAGGAGATGTTCAACCTATGAGTGACTGGTTTGGAATCCTCCTGACTTTCTTCTTGCTGTTGGTCAACGCGTTTTTCGTGGGCGCGGAGTTCTCACTTATTGCTGCTCGCCGTGACCGTTTGGAAGCGCTGCTGGCTCAGGGAAAGAAGCGCGCACGCACAGTTATCAATGCTTCTGAGCACCTGTCGATGATGCTCGCCGCCGCACAGCTGGGCATCACCATTGCCTCGCTACTGCTGGGTAAGGTCTCTGAGCCGGCGCTGGCACATCTGCTGGAAGCTCCCTTCCAGGCGATGGGTATTCCGGAGTCGCTGCTGCACCCGCTGAGCTTTGCCATCGCATTGATGCTGGTGTCAGTGCTGCACATCATGCTCGGTGAGATGGTGCCGAAGAATATCGCGCTGGCAGGACCGGAAACGATGGCCATGCTGCTTATTCCGGTTCATATGGTCTTCTACCGTCTGACCAAGCCGCTGTTGCTGCTGTTTAACTGGATGGCTCGCCATACGCTTAAGCTGTTCGGCATTGAGCAGCGCGATGAGCTCGACACCACTGTCGATTCCACTGAGTTGGCATCGATGATTGCGGAGTCTCGTCAAGAGGGGCTCCTTGACAGCGAGGAGCACGTCCGCCTTCGTCGCACACTGGCTTCGGCCACGCGCACCATTGAGGAGGTGCTGATTCCGCACGAGCAAATTCGGCGCCTCCCCACCGCACCGACTGTGGGCGATCTAGAGACGGCGGTCACCGAAACTGGTTTCTCCCGGTTCCCCGTCGCTGCGGCCAACAATGAACCCAACGAGTACCGCGGCTATGTTCACGTGAAAGATGTCCTCGACCGCGTCATGGATCCTGCCTCCGGCCCAGAGACAGCCATCCCCGATGACGAGATTCGCCCGATGATCGAGATTCCGATCGATGCCACGCTGGATGAGGGATTGCGCATCATGCGCCGCTACAGCGCCCACATGGCAGTGGCTGTACGCGCTCGCATGCCAAAGCCGCACCTGCGCGCAAACGCCCCGGCAAGTATCGCGCCGAAGACCGGTGCTTTCTCCGGCGCGGAGCAGATCGGCATCGTGGCTCTGGAGGACCTCATCGAGGAGCAGGTCGGTGTCGTGCGCGACTGGACCCACGAGGTCTCCCCACGTCGCAGCGGTGCACCAAAGCAGCACTCGACCGTGAACCAGCCCCGGACCCGACCGGGCACCACGCAGGGACGACAGCAGTGACACCTACACCCGATTCGTCTTTCGATTGGCGTGAAGCCAAAGCAAGGCATATCGCCCGCGTCGATATCCTGACCCGCGACCACCTGTCCCGTCGCAGTCGCGGCCAGCGCCACCCGGTCTGGGACTTCATCTTCGAGTACTACCCCGTCAAGCCCGGTCAACTCCGCCGCTGGTCACCGGGCATCGGCGTAGATCTTCCCGGTGCGACAGCCAAGGACATCAGTCACCTGAAGTTCTTTACCCTCGACACGGACAGCGCTACCGATAGTCCTGCCCGCGAGGACCCCACCGATACCGCCTCTGGGACGGCGCGCATGGATGTTTCGGCGTACGTCGATAAGCGAGGTACGACGGTAGCGTACATCGGCAATCTGTTGCGTTCGACGCGCGCGAATCCGGCGCACTTTGACTGCTTTGGTCTGCATGAATGGGCGATGGTGTACCGCCAGCCCGAGCATCGTCATCCGGAGCCACTGCGGCTGGGTCAGGCAGGCACGGACGAGGTCGTCGAGGCTCACACGGTTCGGTGTACGCACTTCGATGCCTTCCGTTTCTTCACGCCCGACGCCGTGCCGCTCAACGAGTTTGCCCCGACGCGCGAGACGCAGCCGCACTGTGAGCAGATGGGTTGTCTGCACGCCAACATGGACTTGTATAAATGGGCGACCAAGCTCGGCGAGGCGGTCCCCGGCGACCTGTGGCTGGATACTTTCGAGCTCGCGTGCAGTGCCCGTGAGTTGGATATGCGCGCCGCTCCCTACGATCTGCGGGATTGGGGTTTTGCGCCTATTCGCATCGAAACGCCCGAAGGCAAGGCCGAGTACGTCCGCCGCCAGCGTGAGCTCAGCGCGCGTGCCGATGTTCTGCGCGGCCGTCTTCTCGAAGTGGTAGATGTCGCATTGTCCACGCAGTAAAGTTGGCAGGAGTTACGTGCGCGTTTGTGCTTTACGACGAGGTCTGCTGCGAGTCGACAGTGCCGAGCACACTCAGCATAGAAAGGGCTAGAACGACATGGGACGACACGCCTCGGGTGAGAACAACTATCGAGTGGCTAAGGGGCCTTTTATTGCCGTCTTGGTCGTAATTGTTCTGGTCGCTGCGGTTTTTGCCTGGGTTAATCTGCGCAAGAGCAACGATTCGTCGATTGATGCTGACCGTGCACGGTGCACGAAGGGTGACCTGACACTGGTGGTGACCGCTGATCCTGCCGCGGTGGGCTCGGCACAGAAACTTGTGCAGGACTATGGCGAGTCGAATCCCGTGGTGAGGGACTTCTGTGTGCGGCCACAGATTACGGTGGCGGGCTCGCAGGAGGTTGTGAACGCCCTGACTGAGGCTGGCGGTGCTGAAGCTGGTGAGGGAGCTCCGGAGGACCCCGCTGCGGATGAAGCTGGTACAGGAATTTTGACTCCGGGCGTCTGGATTCCCGCCGATATCTCTTTCGTGGATCAGGCGAAGAACTCGGACAAGGTCAAGGTCAACAACCCCAAGACGTGGTTGCCGCCGATTGCTAGCGGCGTGGCCTTCACAACCAATCGTGCTGACCAGCTGAACAACGCCACCTGGGAAGAGCTTGCAGGATTGCGCGTGGCCGCCCCAGGTGGCTCCGATGCGGCACTGTCGGCCGTGATTAGTGCTCGACTTGGCGGTGGCCCGGGCGTCGCTCGCGAACGCGCGGGCTTGGGTGAGGTCTACACCTCCAATACTCTGCTGACCATGCTCAGCCAGAGTGTCGCTGACTTCGACGGCGTAGCCGCGACCCAGCCCATGCTGCAGATGGCCGGCGAGGGGCTGAAGCTGGTCTCCCCTGCGGATGCACCCCAGTTGCACGCGCCAGTTGTCACCTTTGGCTCCGGCGGCAAGATCGACGAGAACACGGCTCGCGCAGCTGAGGACTTCCGCAACTTCGCAGCAGATCACGGGGCCGACGGCGAAGCTGCTGAGAGCACTTTCAGCCCTGAAGTAGCGGAGAACTTTGGGGTGCTCTCGCAGATTCAGACGGATTCTTTTGCGCTGCCGCCAGCACTGGAGCAGCCGGACGCGCAACAGCCCGCAACTGCGGTGGGTTCGGCGCTCCTGCTCGCTGACACCTCCGAGGGCGTCGATGTCGGGGCGCTGTCTGCGGCACTGACCGGCGCTATCGATGCGGCACCTGGCGGCCGATACGGCCTGTGGACATTTGCACCCGAGGTGAACCGCCTCGCGGAACTTCCCGCGCCCGATGACGAGGCCAACAACGGCGCGGACGCCGTAAAGGGTTCGCTGGCCGAACTTCCGGCCGGTGGTGAGGCACAGTTCTGGCCAGCGCTTATCGATGCCTACCAGGCCGCCCGCGACACCTACTCCCCTGACAAGCCCAACCGACTCGTCGTGCTCACCTCGGGGCGCGATGCCTCGGGCGCCGATGCCGCCGAGTCTGTCGAGAGGATCAAGGAACTCATTAGCCCGGACCGCCCGGTAACGATTGAGGTCATCGTGCTTCCCGACGGGGACAGCTCCAGCCCCGAGCTGCAGGAAGTGGCAAATATGACCACTGGCTCTCTGCGCATTGCGGCTGACTACGGCGACGGCCTGGCCTCTCAGTTGGCTGCGGCTATCGGTACGGAGTAAGTAGCAAAAACCGCCTCCATCTGGTCCAACCTCGGGAGAGGAAAAACGGAACCAGTTGTGGAAGGCGGTTTTCGTTTAGTTTGTTTCGGCTATTTGAGCGGCGGCCGTAGCAGCAACGCCGCTGTCCAGCCAAATAGTTGGCTGTTAGGAGATGCGACGGCGACGACGCTCAGCCAGCTCGTCGATGCCAGTGCCTGGGTTCTCCTGAGTACCGTCGATACGCTCGGACGGGAAGGAGGCGATGGTGCCAGTCAGTTCCTTCATAATGCCCGGGACAGCAATGCCGAACACTCCCTGGCCACCGTTGAGCAGGTCGATGACCTCTTCATTGGAGCGGCACTGGTAGACGGTGCGACCGTCGGAAACCAGCGTGATGGTAGCCAGGTCATCGACGCCGAGGTCGCGCAGGCGATCGACAGCCAGACGGATATTCTGCAGGGAAATACCGGTGTCCAGCAGACCGCGAACAATCTTCAAAACGAGGATGTCGCGGAAGGAGTACAGACGCTGGGTACCCGAGCCCTTGGCGGTACGGATAGAAGGCTCCACCAGCTTGGTGCGTGCCCAGTAGTCCAGCTGGCGGTAAGAAATGCCCGCTACCTGACATGCGATGGGAACGCGGTAGCCAACCTGCTCGTCCGGCCCCATGTCGAACAGGGATTCCTGAACCGCGCGTGGCTCTTGCGAGTCCGACGCACGGAGCTCATTGTCGCCAAAGAGCGAACCGCTGTTGTCGTCGACCATATAAATTCTCCCGAGGTAGTTTCACTGCCGTTATTTATCTTTCGCCAAGGTTAATCGGCTGTCAATACATCACAGGACGACACGCCGAATCTCTAAACCTAAAGTTAAGGTTTAGAGTTTGGAGTCACAGTTTCCCCAGCTCAAGCACAACCCAGGAGTAAAACCGCAGGACGGGATGAAACTATAACTTACGAAAAGTTACCCCTTTTATGGGGTCATTCAGCGACACGCCGGAGGAAATAAGCGTCACAACTACCCCAAAAGTAGCCAGTTATTCACTCCAGTCACACGTTTAACGGTCGCCATCGGAAGCTGAATCGGCGCCACCGTCGGCTTCACCATCAGACTTCTTGTCCTCCGCATCACCATGCGGCTCGGCGAAGTAGTCAGCATCAATGCTGTCGAGGAATTCCGCAAACTCCGACACCGATGCCTCGACGGAGTCGGTCTCCGACTCGTCGGCAAGCGAACCGCCATTGGTTGCGACGAGACGCGCCGCTACCGACGTGGCGTCGAGCACATCACGCGCGACATACAGCGGAACCTCAAGCTCGCTAGCGATAAGGATGAGGTCGGAGGGCCGCATATCAATCTCTGCGCCACCTTCGAGCACCAGGCTGGCGATGAAAACGCCCTCATGCACGCCCGTAATCTGGCCGCGCAGGGCGCTCTGCCCCACCATGTCCAGCGTATCGACGAAGACCTCATGCATGCCCGGGCGACGCTGCGTAGCGCCGGTCTCACGGGCGGAGTACTCCGTCGCCGTCGCCAAATCAATCCAAATCGGGATAATCCGATTGGTCTCTTCGGCATGCAGGAGCAGCACTGGATCGTCCTCAGGAGGATGCGCCATCCAGTCTAGAAACTTGACTTCTACGAGTTTTTCGTCCATAACAGCGATAATTGTAGCGAGCCGCTATTTACGCGGGACTACCGACTACTTCCCCAGGTCCTTGTTGACCTGGCGCTTGACCAAAGTGCCGTGCAGCGTGACCATCAGCGCAGTCATCTCACGGCCCATCTCCACAGCCTTCTGCTTGCCGCTAGCCGCACGCGACTTACTCAGCGGACTAGCAGCGAGCGACACCAAATCTGCCTCACGGGCCGCAGCGGTACGCACAGTTTTGAGGTGGCGGGCATCCAGGCCAAACTCAGCCAGCTTGACCGCCGTCTCAGTGATGAGCAGGTCATCGCCATCGAACATGTTCAGCGTGTCCGGAGTAATCAGGCCGACTCGAACCAGTTCAGTGATGAACTTCTCGCTAGCGCCGGTGCGCTCTGCCAGCTCCGCCTGCGTCAGCGAGACCACTGCGGCTTCGCGGAACTGATCCGCCGTCACCAGCGGAGTGACCGATGCCAGCCCGTCGCCGCCAGCGTTGCCCGCATCAATTTCGTCGAGCTGCTCTTTAATAACCTTCAGCGGCAAGTAGTTATCGCGCTGAACTGTGAGAATGTAGCGCAGGCGGTCAATGTCCGCCTGGCTGTAGCGACGATATCCCGAGGAGCTACGCGACGGGCACAGCAGCCCCTCCGACTCGAGAAAACGAATCTTGGACAGCGTTACATCAGGGAACTCAACCTTGACTTCCTTCAGCACAGCACCGATGGTCTTCTTCTTGCCCACCGAGCGTGCTTGCTTCGCAGTGCTTTCCGACGAAGTCGGCTGCGAAACTGCTGATTTGCGTACTGCTGCCACTGGTCTTTTCCGAGCCTTTACAAAAATAAGGGGTTAATGCCGACAGGCGTCGACATTAACCGATGTCGAATTAGTTACCGATCAGGAAGACGAGGCGGAACTTACCGACCTGAACCTCGTCACCATTAGCCAGAACCGCGGAGTTCTTCGGCTCGCGGTTAACGTAGGTACCGTTCAGCGATCCCACGTCGACGACCTCGTAGGAGTCACCGTTCTTGCGGAACTCTGCGTGACGACGGGAAACAGTCACATCATCGAGGAAGATGTCGCTGTCCGGGTGACGACCAGCGGTGGTGACTGCCTGATCGAGCAGGAAACGCGAACCTGCGTTTGGCCCCCGCTTGACAACCAAGAGTGCCGAGCCCGCCGGAAGTCCTTCAACACCGGAGACCGTGGAGTCCGTGTTAGAGCCGGACTCCATTTCCTTCAGCAAATCTGCACGGAAGACCGAGGTGGTCTCGACCGATGCCTCTGGCTGGCCGCTATTGCTAGTCATATCTTTCCCTCCGGGATAACCTTGGGCGATTTACTCGTTACTTTTTAGATAATAGCGCCCCAACCGCTTTCGTGTTGTTATCTAATCCCAACCATGTTGTGACGCAGCTCACCAGCAGGGTATGTACAACATGATTGATATGCGTAAATACCGACATCTGAGAGCTTTCTCTGTGGGTGTACCTAGGCCGGTCACCTGAGAAATATTTTCAAATTGTTACCAAACCTGTGGTTACGGCTTACCTAAACATCGCTGCAATTGAGCCGACGACCGAGCCGCCACCATTGCTCAATGGGTTGTCGTTGACCATGTACGTCCACGTCGAGCTCGGGCGAGCAAGACCCGTGTCCTCTAGATGTGCGCCTTCGCTGTCGATTTCGACCTCTTGGAAGGTCTGCACCGACTCGGTAACGGCATTGTTCACCAGGCTCTTAAAGGCGCCGATGGCGGCGCGGTGGAACTCATCAATGGGGCTTTCCTTAGCCAGCGCGCGCAGGTGAATCGACTCCCGCAGGTCATCCAGATCCGCCAGGTGGTCTGACCATCCGCGATCCAGGTGGCTCAGCATGATTTCCCGGGCAGCATCCTCGGCGACATCGCGCCCGACTACGGATTCGACTTCCTTGGCCCGCGCCGATGCCAACTTGGACAGTTCTTCCCAGGCTGCATTAGTAGTCAGCAGTTTCTCCCGGCGCTCATCCAGAATCTCGCGCTGGTCACCGATGAGCTTGTTGTACTTCCACGTCGTCGCATGAATCGACAGCATGGTCGCCTCTGTCACTCGCTGTGCGCGGTCGATGAACTGGTATGCCCTCTTATCCCGGACACGGCCATCATCCTCGGGCAGCACGCTCAGCGTCTCGCCAGCAGCGCCCTCGGAAATCACCGGATCATCCAGGGAGACAAAGAACACCGACGAGCCCGGATCGCCCTGGCGCCCGGCGCGGCCACGCAGCTGATTGTCCAGTCGGTCAGTGCGGTGCTTGCCCAGGCCAATAACGCATAGTCCACCGCGCTCAACGACCGCATCGCGGTTGGATTCATCTGCCCCGCCGAGACGGATGTCGGTTCCTCGTCCGGCCATCTGGGTGGATACTGTGACGCGGCCAATATCGCCAGCATTGGCGATGACTTGGGCCTCCAGCTCGTCATTTTTCGCGTTCAGCACCGAGGATTCGATGCCGCGCAGGACCAGCGCATCGGCTAGTCGTTCCGATTCCGCCACGTCACGGGTGCCTACGAGTATTGGTCGACCAGTGCCGTTGAGTTCCACGACCTCGTCGACAAGCGCGGCGAACGCGTCGTCGGTGGTGGCGTAGATGCGGTCGGGCTCGTCGTCACGAATGCATGGGACGTTGGGTTCGATGACGGAGACGTGGAGTCCGTAGAACTCGCGGAACTGGTCGCCCGCGGAGGTGGCGGTGCCGGTCATGCCGCAGGTGATGTCGTAGCGGCCGACGAGCTGCTGGATGGTCATGGAGTCGAGGATTCGGCCGCCCTCCGAGACCTGCAGCCCCTCCTTGGCCTCTACCGCTGCTTGCAGACCGTCCGGCCAGCGCTGCAGTTCCGCCACGCGTCCCTTCGAGGCGTCGATGAGCTGTACCTTGCCGTCGCGCACGATGTAGTCGACATCGCGCTGCAGCAGCTCGTGGGCGTGCAGTGCAACGTTGACCTGAACCAGAGTGGTACCGACATGTTCGGCGTCGTACAGCGAGCCGATGCCAAGCAGGCGTTCGACGCGTGCGGCGCCGGTATCGGTGAGGAAGACGTTGCGGCGGCCTTCGTCGACGGTGTAGTCGTCGCCGAGCTGCAGGCGACGCACCACGTCGGTAATCTGTCCGGTCGGTGCGGTGCCCGGCTCATTGCCGGCAAGCACAAGCGGGACCAGCGCTTCATCGACCAACACGGAGTCGGCCTCGTCGATGATCGCGACATCAGCGGGCGACTGCACGCGGTCCTCGACGGTCGGCGCGCAGCGGTCGCGCAGGACGTCGAAGCCGAGTTCGTTGACGGCGGCGTAGACGATGTCTGCCGCATATGCTTTACGACGCTCCCCCGGACCATCCTGCGGCGAAATAGCCGCCACCGAGAGCCCAAGGAACCCGAACAGCGGTTGCATCCATTGCGCATCGCGGCCTGCGAGGTAGTCGTTGACGGTCACCGAATGCACGCGGTGGCCACGCAGCGCGAACCCGGCTGCAGCCAAGGCGCCGGAAAGAGTCTTACCCTCACCGGTGGCCATCTGGATAACGTCTCCCTCCATGAGCGCCAGTGCGCCTTGCAGCTGCACATCGAAGGGGCGCATGGACAGGGTGCGCTGGGAGACTTCGCGGAGTGCGGCTAAAAGCTCCGGTGCGTCGGTGGCGTGTTGGCGGGCGAAGTCGGCGAGGTCGGCGTCGGAAAGCGCCTGTACCTGTGGCTCGAGCTCAGCGGCGCGCGCCACCAGCCCTACGCTGCGTTTTTGGTTGCGCCCTTGCTTGCCGCCAAGAGCCTTCCAAAACCAATTAAACCCAGCCATCTCCTACCCTTCCTGCGCACGTGTGGTTGTCGGCGCGTTCTGACTCACCAGAGTAATCAATCTGGGCCGACCTTCGGAGTGTCAATCGCTGCCAGCGAATTTGCACCATATGTCTTTAGTCACATCTTGAGTTTGAAACAATGGGTTTAACACTTGATGCGAGCAATTTTCGGAAGGACTTGAATCCCCTATGGCAATCGAATTCATCCCCACCGCTGACCTGGTTGACGAGATCGGCCCGGACGTGCGTTCCTGCGATACTCAGATGCGTAACCTCGGCGGTCGCGTGGAGTTCTGCGGCAAGATCTCCACGGTCAAGTGCTTCCAGGACAACGCGCTGCTGAAGAAGGTCCTGTCCGAGCCGTCTGAGGGCGGCGTGCTTGTCATCGACGGTGACGCTTCTGTTCACACGGCGCTGGTCGGTGACGTTATTGCGGGGCTCGGCAAGGACAATGGCTGGGCTGGTGTGGTCGTCAACGGCGCGATTCGCGACTCCAAGCTGATTGGCGAGATGGACTTCGGCTGCAAGGCGCTTGGCACCAACCCGCGCAAGTCCACCAAGACCGGCGAGGGCGAGCGCGACGTCGTTGTCTCCTTCGGCGGCATCGACTTCGTTCCGGGCGAGACGCTCTACGCTGACTCCGACGGTATTGTCGTGCGCTAGTAGCATCGCGCGCTAGACGGCAAACAAAAGCCGTAAGCAATAGCCGTAAACAAAGCCGCCGCCTCCCGGAATCTTCCAGAAGACGGCGGCTATTTTTGTCGGGCTGACCGGATTTGAACCGACGACCCCCTCACCCCCAGTGAGGTGCGCTACCAAACTGCGCTACAGCCCGCGTGCACGAAAGTGCAACGAGCTATAGGTTACATCATTGGAGTTTGAAGGCGAAAATCGCCCCAGACCCCTGCCCTGCCTACCGCATTACTGCAGGTAGATGGTCACTGGAGTGGATGTCTCCGCCATCTGTCCCTCCGGCGGATCGATCGAGGCGACCTTGCCCATAATCGCAGCCACAGAGTTGGTCGGATTGCCCTCGGCGTCGACGACGGTCACATTCTGGTAGCCGTTGGTACGCAATTCCACCTCGACCGATGCCGGACTCTTGCCCACCACGCCCTGCGGGATGGTGCCCCAACCGCTGCTGCGCTCACCGGGGCCAGGGATAGCTGGCGGCGACTCGCGAAGTTGGTCCAGCTCCTGCTCGAGGCGCTCACGGGTGTCGTTAATCGTGCCCGACGGGTCCAAACGATCGGTTGGGCTTGTCGTGGTTTCTTCCGGCGAGGTTGTCGTCGGCGTCGGGCTTGACGACGTCTCCTGCGTCGGCTCCGCCGTATTGTCGTTTTTGTCCTCGGTTCCGGAAGTAAAGGACAAGACCAGGGCTACCAGCGCGACTACGGCCACCATGGCGGCGATGGCCACAATGGCGACAGGCTTGCCCCAGCCCTTCTTAGAGTCATCATTGCCACTGTTGCCACGGTTATTGCCGTTGTTCATGTCGCCGTAACCGCCTGCGCCACCTGCGGCGTACTGCTGGGTTGCACCTGCCTGCTGGCCCGCCTGACCATAGCCGCGTTCTTCTTCAGAAAGCGGAGCCCAGTACTGGCCGCTGCCCTGCGCGCCACTGCCTTGCGCCCCGGCACCTGCACCAGCACCGACCCCGGCACCTCGCGAGTTCTCAAAACGTGTTTCATCGCCACGCTGCAGGAATTGTGTCTCAGAGGAGTCGCCACCGAAGTATTCGGTCGGCTGCTCGCCCGCGAAGTCGGCATCTGGGTTGTATCCGCGGTATCCCTCGTCCCGCGGAATGTAGCGAGTCGCGGAGTCATCGCCGTATGCGCTTGAGGAATCGCGTCCGTAGCTGTTGTCTCGGCCATCGTGCTGAGAGCCGTCACGGTTGTTGCCGCGCCTGACCATTGTCAGTTCTCCTTATCGCTAATTTACTGAAACTCTAAAATGCCAACGAAAAGCCCAAAATGCAATCGCCTAAATCACATTTTGGGCTTTTCTCAGCTCGCCACGCGCAACTGGCGGAGCTTCCTAGCGGCGCTTCTTCTTCTCGCGGACACGCACCGCGATGCGCACCGGCGAGCCCTCAAAACCGAATTCTTCACGCAGCTTGCGCTCCAAGAAGCGACGGTAGCCGTGCTCCAGGAACCCGGTGGTGAACAGCACAATTACCGGCGGGCGCGAGGATGCCTGGGTGGCAAACAGCACGCGCGGCTGGCGGCCACCACGCAGCGGTGGCGGGTTCTGCTGCATGATCGCACGCAACCAAGTGTTCAGGCGACCAGTGGAGATACGCTTATCCCACGACTCCACGGCCTCCAACATTGCCGGTTCCAGCTTCTGCACAGCGCGACCAGTCTTGGCGGAGATGTTCACCCGACGAGCCCACGGCACGTGTGCTAGCTGCTCTTCAATTTCGCGCTCGAGCAGATCGCGGCGGTCCTCATCCATGAGGTCCCACTTGTTGTAGGCGACCACAAGTGCGCGACCAGAGTCGAGAATCATGCGCAGCACGCGCTGGTCCTGCTCGGTAATCTGCTCGGAGGCATCGACCAGGAAAATCACGACCTCGGCGTTGTCAATCGTCGAACGAGTACGCAGCGAGGCGTAGAACTCGTGGCCCTTGGCGGTCTTGGTCTTCTTGCGAATACCAGCGGTATCCACGAAACGCCACAGCACCTCGTCCATCTGCACCAGCGAGTCCACCGGGTCAACCGTGGTACCGGCCACGTCGCTGACCACTGCGCGATCTTCACCGGAGAGCTTGTTCAGCAGCGAAGACTTGCCCACATTCGGCTTGCCCACCAGCGCCACACGACGCGGCCCGGTCGGCAGCGACTTCGCACGCGGCACCTCCGGGAAGGAGGACACCACTTCGTCCATCACGTCGGCATTGCCACGACCGTGAAGGGCCGAGGTTGGGTGCGGCTCGCCGAGCCCGAGGGCCCAGAACTCTGCGACGTCGCCAAGCTGCGAATCCGACTCAAACTTGTTGGCGGCGAGAATAACCGGCTGCTCCGCGCGCTGCAGGCGGCGGGCCATGACCTCTTCCGTGGCGGTGATGCCGACGGTGGTGTCGACGACCATGACAATCACATCGGCGGTCTCCATGGCGGTCTCCGCCTGACGAGCAATCGCCGCATGCATGCCCTTCGCATCCGGGTCCCAGCCGCCGGTGTCCTGCACCCAGAAGCGACGTCCGCCCCATTCCCCCAGGTAGGAGATGCGGTCGCGGGTCACGCCCGGGAAGTCTTCGACAACTGCTTCACGACGGCCAATGAACCTGTTAACCATGGTGGACTTACCAACATTCGGTCGTCCCACAATGGCCACGGTCGGAAGAGCTTCTTCCTCCTCGTCGCTCACGCCAAGCGCTGCGAAGGCGTTTTCCAATTCTTCCCAGTCGGCATCGTCATCGATCTGGCCGGTTTCGGCGCGCTCGATGGCTTCGGAGATGATCGTCTCGTGGTCGGCAATCGTGCGGTCGATGAACTCGTCTGCGCTGGTGTGGCTGCCTGCGGTGCCCGGCGCGTTTTCGCTCTCCACGTTTGCGACCAGGTGTCCGGCGGTGTCGTCCTCGGAGTCGTCGTAAGAGCCCTCGAACTCCTCGTTGTCGACATCGTCCCAGTCCATGGTGGACCCCGGGTAACCGGCCTCAACGACATCGAGGACGTTTTCCACGACCTCTTCAATGTCCATCTCAGAGGTGTCCAGAATGAATGCGTCCTCGGCTGGCTTCAGCGGAGAGGTCGCACGGTTGCTGTCGAGTTCATCGCGGCGGATGACGTCGGCAAGCACGGTGTCGAAGTCGGCCTCACGACCAGCGGCGATGTCCTGGTCGTAGCGGCGGCGAGCACGGACCTCTGCGGAGGCGGTCATGAAAATCTTCGCCGGGACGTCCGGGAGAACGACCGTGCCGATGTCGCGACCTTCCACCACACAGCGCACAGCCGATGCGGCCAGCGAACGCTGGAGTGCGACCAGGTTGGTGCGCACGGCCGGAATCGCGGAGACCGCCGACACGTTGCGGGTGACCTCCGGGCCGCGAATCTCGCCGGAAACATCCTCGCCGTCGAGGAGGACCGCAGTGGAGTTCGGGTCATCGGAGACTTCCAGCGGTAGGGCGGCCGTCGCCTTGGCCACGGCTTCCTCATCAGTCGGGTCGATACCCTGGCGCAGCACCCACAGGGTGGCCACGCGGTACATAGCGCCGGTGTCCAAGTACTTTGCACCCAGCTCGGTTGCGACCATCCGAGAGACAGTCGACTTGCCAGTGCCGGAAGGGCCATCAATGGCAACCAACAGCATGTCGTCAGTGTTCTGCTCGCTCATGTGGGCTCCTTCAGCTCCTTGGTTCTCTTCGTTCTTCTTCACTAGTGCCATTTACAGCCCCACCGCGTTGTAGAGGGAGGTCAGCTCAGCGCGGTTGAGTGCGCGGAGAGCGCCCGGGGTCTGCTCGCCCAGCTGGACAGTGTGAATCTTAGTGCGCACCAGACGCTCGACCGGGAAGCCCGCAGTCTTGAGCATCCGGCGGACGATGTGCTTGCGGCCCTCGTGCAGCTCGATGCGGACGATAGAGCGACCCTGCCAGACATCGATGATCTGTGCCATGTCCGCCTTAGCGATGCCGTCATCAAGCTCAATGCCCTTTTCCAGCTCACGCATGACCTTGGCGTCGACCTCGCCGACGACGGTGGCCATGTAGGTCTTGGTGACCTCGTAGCTCGGGTGCATCAGACGGTTGGCCAGCTCACCATCGTTGGTGAGCAGCAGCAGGCCCTCGGTGGGCGCATCCAGGCGACCCACGTGGAAGAGTCGCTGACCAGCGCTAATCTTCTCACCGATGATGTCGCCCACACACGGGCGGCCCATGTCATCGTGCATGGTCGACTGCACGCCACGCGGCTTGTTCAGGACGAAGTACTGCACGTCCTCATTGACGATGACGCGGGAACCATCAACGCGAATCACAGACGTGTTCGGGTCCACCCGCACGCCCTGCCGCGTCACAATCTTGCCGTCGACCTCGACGCGGCCTTCGTCGATAAGCTTTTCCGCCATGCGGCGCGACGCCACGCCTGCCTGTGCCAGGACCTTCTGCAGACGTACGCCTTCACCTGCTTCGCTGTGCACGCGCTTGCCCGAGCCGCGGCGGTCCGAGTCCACGTGCTGGTGGCGCGCCGGGCGAGCGTTGGATACGTAGATGTCCTTCGCGTGGACGTTGGAGGTCTCCACCTTCGCGCCGCTGTCGCGACGGCTGCGGTTGCGCTGGGCGTTAGTGGAGCCACGGTTGGATTGATTCTTACGGTTCTTGTGTGCCGGTGTGCCTTCTCGGCGAGCGGGTTTAGCCACTTGACCTACATCCTTTTCAAGCGTTGGAGAATGTTCTGTTTGTTGGAACGTCAGCGCCAGGCGACGCTGTTCTCTCCCCCGTGGGCCCAAAATGGCCGGTGGAAGCAGGTTAATAAAGAGAATTACAGAGAAAGCCTCGCGCCTTGTCGTGTAGCCACCTTAGCACGTTTTTCGCAAAACGCCAGCTTAACGACGTCCCGCGCGGCCTCCACCTACAACGTCTTTTACAGCGCTGCGGCCCACTCTCGCACGCCCGGCAGCCACTGCGTAGCTTTCGCCACAAACTCCTGCCGGTCCAGCGCGCCCGCTCCCGCCTGCACCGACCCCAGCAGCGGCACCCCGGTGATGCGCGGCAGTTCGTCCAGGTTCGTCTCAATGATCGGGTCGACCTCCGCTGGCAACGAACCGCCGACCAGCGCCGTGACATTGACTCCGCGGCCCCGCGCCACCTCGACGGTGAGCTCCGCCTCGTTCAGGCAACCCAGGTCCAACCGCGTCACGACCACCATCTGACTACCCGGCAACAACCCCGCCAGCTCCGGCAGCGCCCAGTCCTCGCCGAGTCGCACCAGCAAGCCGCCCGCACCCTCCACGAGGACAACGCGGTTCGGCCCGTCGATAAGCTTGATCTTCTCCGCGATTTCCGTGGCCTCCGGCAGGCGCATTCCCGCGCGCTGCGCCGCCGCCACCGGCGCCATCGGCTCGGGGTAACGCTCGAAACCATGCAGGTTGTCAATCCCCGTCAGCTCCGCGACAGTGTCCAAATCACCGCCATTTGGGCCCGGAAAACCGGTCTGAATTGGCTTGACGACGTGCACCTCCTTACCCTCCTCGCGAAGTGCCGCCGCCAGGGCTGCCGTGCCGATGGTCTTTCCAATATCGGTACCGGTGCCGGTGACAAGGACGATGCTCATGGTGGTTGGTACTCCTTTTTGGTTGCGCTACTTGCGTTCTTCCTCGGCGGCGACGATGGCGGCGATGGCCTCGCAGATACGGTCGACCTCGTCATTGGTGCTGATGTACGGCGGCATGGTGTACACCAATTTGCCGAATGGCCGCAGCCACACCCCGGCATCGACAGCCGCTGCAGTGGCCAGACCCATGTCCACGGGGCGCTGCATCTCCACGACCCCGATTGCGCCAAGAACCCGCACATCGGCCACGGCATCGCTGCTGGCTAGGGGCTGGAGCTGGTTGCGGAGTCGGGACTCGATGCGCGGGACATCCTCACGCCACTGCCCCTCTGCAATCAGGTCGAGCTGCGCGCAGGCCACGGCACAGGCCAACGGGTTGCCCATGAAGGTCGGGCCGTGCATGATGCCTCCGCCTGCGCCACTGGAAATGTTGCGAGCCACGTCGGCGGTGGCGAGGGTGGCTGCGAAGCTCATAAAGCCGCCGGTCAGCGCCTTGCCGACACACATAATATCCGGCACAATCCCGGCCGCCTGCGTCGTGAACAGGTCGCCAGCTCGGCCGAAGCCGGTGGCGATCTCATCCGCAATAAGGAGAATGCCGTGCTTGTCACACAGCTTCCGGAGCCCCACAAGCAGCTCGTGGTCATGGAACCGCATGCCACCAGCGCCTTGGACTACCGGCTCAATGATGATGCCGGCGACGGAGTCGTCGATAAGCGAATCGAAGTGCGCGAGATAGCGTGCGCGTTCCTCTTCGGTTGCGCCGCGGGCGGGCGGTTTGTCGGCGAAGACCTGCGGAGTCCACTGCCCCGTCCACAGCGAATGCATGCCGCCCTGGGGGTCGCAGACAGTCATGGGTGCGCGAGTGTCGCCGTGATAGCCGCCGCGCCACGTGGCCAGTCGGGTGCGCTCGGGATGGCCTTTGGCCTGCTGATACTGCAACGCCATTTTGATCGCCACCTCGACGGAGACCGAACCCGAGTCGGAGTAAAAAATGGCATCGAAGCCGGGGCCTGCGAGCTTTAGGAGCTTCTCCGCCAGTTCGATGGCCGGACGGTGTGTGAGTCCGCCGAACATGACATGCGACATCGTGGTGGCCTGCTTCTTCGCGGCTGCGATCAGCTTCGGGTGCGAGTGGCCGTGACAGGCGGCCCACCAGCTGCTCATGCCGTCGATGAGGGTGCGGCCGTCGGCGAGGTGGAGGTTCACGCCCTCGGCGGACTCGACCAGCTTGGGCGCGACCGGCGACGGGATGGGGCCGTATGGGTGCCAGATGTGGTCGGCGTCGAATTGGGCGAGGTCGGCGATGGCTGGCTGGGTGTGTGGTTGGGCGGGTGGTTGGGAGTGCTGCGGGGTGTGCGACTGGGAGTGCTGCGGGGTGTGCGGCTGGGCGGTTTCCGAGGCTGTCATGATACTCAGCATAATACCTGTACAGCGCCAGACTTGAACGCCGTTCGGGGTTGGTGGTGGAGCTTCTCGCAAGGATTACAGACAGTCTCAGTGACTTTACGACACCCATGTCACCTCGTGGCAGCTGTGGAGGTGGCATGAGGTGACACTCGTGTCGTGAAGTGGACTTAGGGCCTGTGGAAGCGGGCCGAGAGCGGTGCCGACGCCGCCTAGTACAGCCGCCCCGCTTTGCTCCACACCCGTCGGCGACGCATGGCCAACTCGGCCGCCTTACCTGTGATCGTGATGGGCTGCCGCGCGAAGGCGTAGTTACCGCGATAGCAACTACCACCATTTGCTAGGTGACGCCGGATTTCCGCGGCTGCTTGCCGCAAGGTGGCTACGGCGGAGCCGTCGAAAAGCTGTGACCAGACGATCCGGATGACATTCAACCCGAGGTTCTTCAGGCGCTTTTCGCGCTCCAGCTCCTTTGCGATTGCCACCTGCGTGTCCGCGACTCCACCGTCGGTGTATTTCATACGGCCGTCGAACTCGACGACCAGCCCAAGTTCGGGCAGGTAAAAGTCCACGCGTGCGATGAAGCCACGATCATCCCGAAAGGAAACCTGCTGAAGCAACGGAGCCCGAGAATCGTCGACAGCAGCTAGCCCCGCCTGGACGATTGCTTCTTTAGTGAGCGATTCCCCAATGCTTTCCGACGACGCTGTCGCTTGCCCCAACAATCTCCTGGCCTGTGCATTTCCCGGAGCACGCGGATATGCAGCCAACGTGGCCAACAGCTCCTCGGTGTCGGTGTGGCGCTGGAGGGCGGCGTCGGCAAGCACTAGTGCATTGTGCGGAGTGCGGGAACGGCAGACGTCGATGACGGACTTTGGGACATCGGTGACGAGGCGGCCATCGATTTCTACGATGTCCTCGGGGAGAATCCGGCCGGAGACGCGGATGAGGCGTTTGTGCGGCTGGTACGGGCCATTCGGCGTGCTTCGCGATTGCCCGCGCGTGCGGCCGGAGTTGGCTATCGCGATGGGAGTGTTGTGCGTAAGTAGAGGTAAACCGTGGAGAGCAGCGGCGGCATCGCGGGTGACTACGGTGGTGGTGCCGCGATGGACGAGCGCTTTGATTTCCAGGATGTAACGTTCGGTGCTGTTTAGGGTGAGCCACCTGTCGACCGGCACGTACGCGCCGTGTGCGAGCCACAGGAGGCTGCCGCTTTTGGCCCGCCGGAGGAGATCTCGGTCGGAGTGCTGGCCGATTCGGGAAATTGCGAATGTGCTGGGGCGGGCGCATTCGCGCTGCTGGCCGGTACGGATGATGTCGTCGGCGTCGTAGATCCACTGCGGCATCGGATTGCGCTCCTGAGGTCCAGGCAACTGCTGGTTGGTGGGTGGTGATGTGAGTGTTTGTGGGTTTGTGAGTGTTTGCGAGTGCTTGCGAGTGCTACGTTCTCATTTTTGGGCTCACACGGAGACTCAGGAGGCATCGATTTGGCATCGACTGTGGATAGTTTGCAGTTTTCGGGAGTTATCCACAGGGCGTGGGGTGGGTGTGTGGTGGGGTGCGTGTGCGTGTGGTGAGTGCAGTGGGGTGCAAAGGCTCGCAGTGAGCCGTCGTGAGCGGCAACCGCAGCCCCAAAATGCGACTTCACGACACCTATGTCACCTCGTGGCAGCTGTGGAGGTGGCATGAGGTGACACCCGTGTCGTGAAGTGGATCGATGACCGTCAGGCGAATCGAAAACCGTGAAGTGGGTCGTTCAATAGAGTGAACCCCACCTAGTCCAACGGCTCGTCGATCAAGTCGACCTCAGGCAGCAGCGGAGCCAAATCAGGCAGCTGGTCCAGCGAATCAATCCCCAAAAGCTCCAGGAACAGCGTCGTCGTAACGTACAAATGCGCACCGGTTGCCGGGTCCTCTCCGGACTCCGCAATCAGACCGCGCGCGACCAGCGTGCGCATCACCCCATCGACATTGACACCACGCACACCGGAGACCTGCGCACGCGTGGCCGGCTGTCGGTAAGCCACTACTGCCAGCGTCTCCATAGCTGCACGTGAGAGCTTCGACTGCGAGCCATCCAGCAAGAATCGCTCGACCGCGCTGGCGTGCGCGGGAGCTGTGTAAAACCGCCAGCCCTCATCCGTTTCACGCAGCTCAATGCCGCTGCGACGTGCACGGTATTCGTACTCGATTTCGCGAAGCACGTCACGGACATCACTTGCGGAAACATCCAGCGCCCGCGCCATATCCTCCGCCGCCACCGGCGTATCGACTACCAGCAGAATCGACTCAACGCCTGCTCGCAACGGGTCGATGGGCGGCAATTGCGCCGAAGAAGCAGACGCGGGCTCCACGGCCTGCTCGGATGGTCCGGAACTGGTTTCGCTCATGCGGGTCAGATTACGCAACCTCCCGCGCCGGGCGCTAATTAGTGGCCGCTAATTAGCTGGGCCCCCAACGCAGCCCGAAGCCCAGCCCCAGCCCAACCAAGCACAACCCAGCCCGACCAAGCCCGCACCGAGCAGGGGCCCAACAGCCCGCCCGAGCCCAACAGCCCGCCCGAGCCCAACAGCCAGCACAGACCAACAGCCACCTACTCCCAGTTCGCCGCCGCCACGACGGCCGGGTCCACGTCCAGCCCGGTCCAGGCCACGTGGATTTCCTCCAGCGCCTCCTCCTGCTCCACACCAATCGCTTTGGCACGGTAGAGCTCCAGCAGCGCCAGGAACCGCCCGACAACCTCCATGGACACGCGGCACTCCGAGGTCAGCTGCGTAAACGTCAACCAGGTCCCCTCGCCGGCCAGCCGCAGCGAGTCCAGAATCTTGCCCGCCTGCTCCGGCACGGACACGGGCACACCGTGAATGTGCCCGACACCGACTTCCTCCGGCGGCTTCGGCCGCATCACGACGGCCGCAAACTCGGCAAACTCCCCGAGCGTCATGCCCAGGCGCACGGGCGGCAGCAGCTCCTCGAACTGCTTGTCCGGCCCCACGGCCCGCGGATAGCGCCGCGGCGCGGTCTTCTGCCACTCCTCGAACTGGTCGGCTACCTTGCCATACGCCTGGTATTGCAGCAGTCGGGCGAACAGCAGGTCGCGTGCTTCTAGCAGTTCGAGGTCTTCTTCGCTGTCGACGTCGCCACGCGGCAGAAGCCGTGCGGTCTTGAGGTCGAGCAGCGTCGCTGCCACGACGAGGAATTCGGTGATTTCGTCGAGGTCGCTGACTGCGTCGAGGCTGCGCGTGTACGAGATGAACTCGTCGGTGACCGCCGCCAGCGCGACCTCGGTGACGTCCATCTTTTTGCTGCTGATGAGCTGCAGCAGCAGGTCAAATGGCCCGTTGAAGTTCGCGAGCGCAACGCGGAAGCCGGTGATCTCTTCCTGCACGCCCTCGCTTGACGACGGTTCGGGAGTGTAACTATCCGGGGAAGTCACCTATTATTTGCGGCCTTTGCGCTCGATGACCTCGCGGGCCAGGTTGCGGTACTGCGCCGCAGCTGGGGTGTTCGGTGCCCAGGTGGTGATGGGCTCGCCGGCGACGGAGGTTTCCGGGAAGCGGACGGTACGGGTGATGACCGTGTCGAAGACCTTGTCACCGAAGACCTCGATGAGGCGTTCCATGACTTCCTTGGCGTGGCGCGTGCGGCGGTCGAACATGGTGACCAAAATGCCGGAGACTTCCAGGTTGAAGTTCAGGCGGTCGCGGACCTTGGCCACCGTGTCGGTGAGCAGTGCCAGACCGCGCAGGGAGAAGTACTCCGCCACCATTGGGATGATGACGCCCTCGGAGATGGTCAGCGCATTGACGGTCAGCAGGCCTAGCGACGGCTGGCAGTCAATGATGATGAAGTCGTAGTCATTCATCACTGGGCGCAGTGCGCGCCCCAAGGCCTGTTCGCGGCCGACTTCGTTGACAAGCTGGATTTCCGCCGCCGACAGGTCGATGTTGGCCGGGACGAGATCCAGGCCGGAAACCTTGGTGTGGTGGATGGCGTCGCGGACATCGGTGGTGTCGTCGACGATGAGGTTGTAGACGGTCAGGTCAAGTTCCTCATGGGGAACACCGAGACCGGCGGATAGTGCGCCTTGCGGGTCCAAGTCAACGAGCAGGACTTTACGGCCGAACTCTGCCAGCGCTGCGCCCAGGTTAATGGTCGAGGTGGTCTTACCCACGCCACCCTTCTGGTTACACATTGCCAGGATGACTGCGGGGCCGTGACTGTTCAGGGGTGCGGGTTCCGGCAGCTCACGTGCCGGACGACCGGTGAGACCGAGTTCAACTCGATCGGCCTCAAACAACCCTTCTTCAGCCACAGTCAATCCCTCTTCCTTGAAGATTTCTCATCAATTCTACTGCGCGATATATTACCGCCACATATTACCGCGAGTATTCAGCCCGTGGGTGAGCCCCCGCCCAGACTCGTCGCATATTCTCCGCGGTAATCATGGTGTAAATCTGGGTCGTCGTCACCGAGGCGTGCCCCAGCAGCTCTTGGACAACGCGCACATCAGCACCGCCTTCGATGAGGTGTGTACCGAAACTGTGGCGCAGGGTGTGCGGGGAAATTTTCACCTTCAGCCCGGCGCGCTCACCCAGCTCCGCCAGTGTATTTCCTGCCGATTGCCGAGACAGTCTGCGCCCCAGCGAGTTGATAAACAGTGCCGGCCCAGAGTTTGCCCGCACCCAGCTCGGCCGCCCGCGTGTCAGCCACGCATCCAGCGCCGCCATGGCCGGCGATCCCACGGGCACGATGCGCTCCTTGCCGCCCTTACCACGCAGCAACACCAGGTTGGTTTCGCGGTCCACGTCATCGATATCCAGGCCGGTGACCTCCGAAACACGAGCCCCCGTCGAATACAGAAACTCCACCAGTGCACGGTTGCGCAAATCCGTCACGTCGGCGGTGTCGTCGTTGGGGATGGACTCGATAAGCCGGGTGACCTCATCAATGCTGAGTGCCTTCGGATACCGCGAGGGCTGCTTCGGCGGCGCCACCCGCTTGGCGACATCCACCTCCAACGCGCCCTCACCCACCGCGAACTTGTGGAGGCTCCGCACCGCGGACAGCGACCGCGTCACCGAGGTCGGGGCCAGTGCCGGCCTGCCCGCCGACTTATCTCCCCGCGCGAGATACGCCAGGAATTCTGACACATCCTGCTCGGTGACCTGCGCCAATTCCGTACGCCCAATCTCCCGCAGATAGGTGCGGTACTTTTCCAAGTCGCGCTTATAACTGGCGAGCGTATTCGCCGACAGCCCCTTTTCCACCGCGAGGTAGGTGACGAAGGCGTCGACAAGCGGATCGATCGAACTCATCGGATGCGTTTCAGGTCCGCGCCGGTGCCGAGCTGCTCCGCCCGACGCTTCGCCAGGGCCGTCGGTCGAATCTCGAACGGCTCCGCGACCGAGCGCGGCGTCGCACCCCTCAGCAGCACCTCCGCCGCCAGCAGAATGCCGGACAGCGCGATGCCGTTGAGGATCTCTCCGCGCAGCGCCATCGCCACTGCCTCATCCACTGCGATCCACGACGCAGTCATGTCCGCTTCCTCATCGTGGGCTTCCGGCTTATCGACGGCACGGAGCCCCCTGGCCAGATAGATCCGAACCGCTTCCTCTGCGAAGCCGGGCGAGCTGAACATATCGGTAAGCAGGGACCAGGACTCGGCCTCCAGCCCGGCTTCCTCAACCAGCTCCCGCTTGGCGGCCTCCAGTGGGTCTTCGTCCGCGACGTCGAGAAGCCCGGCCGGTAACTCCACCAGGCGCTTCCCTGCCGCCTGCCGCCACTGATTCAGCAGGTAAAGGCGGTTATCCTCATCTGCGGCAACGACCGCAACAGCGCCGAAATGCTCCACGATCTCACGGGCGGACACATTCCCACCCGGCATCCGCACCTGGTCGCGGCGGACCGCGATGATAGGTGCCTCGAGAACAATCTCGGAATCAACAACGTCAAATTGGTGCGCCATGAGCTTCACTCTAATAGGTAGGCCGGATTGGCCCTCGCGGAGTCAGGGCTAGTTGCGCTTGAGGGCTGCGGCGATGAGGCCGTCGAAAAGCGGATGGGCGTTGGTGGGGCGTGACTTCAGTTCCGGGTGCGCCTGGGTGGCTACGAGGTATGGGTGCACGTCCGTGGGGTATTCGACGAATTCGACGAGCTTGCCGTCCGGCGAGGTGCCTGAGATGACCAGACCGGCTTCTGACAGCTGGTTACGGTAGGCGTTGTTGACCTCGTAGCGGTGGCGGTGGCGTTCGGCGACATCGGTGGTGCCGTAGAGGTCGGCGACGACGGAGTCTTCGGCGAGCTTCGCCGGGTAGGAACCCAGGCGCATGGATCCGCCCAGGTCAGCCTCGCCGGAGACCGCCTGCAGCTGCTCCTCCATCGTGGCGATGACCGGCTCGGCCACATTCTCGTCGAACTCGGTGGACGACGCGCCCTCAACGCCTGCCGTGCGCGCCGCCTCGATGACGACACACTGCATGCCCAGGCAGATTCCCAAAAGTGGCGTGCCGGTTTCCTTGGCGTAGCGGATGGTCGCGATCTTGCCTTCGATTCCGCGCCCGCCGAAGCCGCCGGGGATGACGATCGCGTCAACGCCGGCCATGTTTTCTTTCAGCCCTTCGGGGGTTTCGCAGTCGTCGGAGGCAACCCAGCGAATGTTCGCTTTCACGCGGTGGGCGAAACCGGCGGCACGCACAGCTTCCGCGACGGACAGGTAGGCGTCCGGCAGGTCGATGTATTTACCGACCAAGGCCACCGTGACCTCACCCTTCGGGTTGTGGACGCGCTCAAGCAGGTCTCCCCACACGGCCCAATCCATGTCGCGGAACGGCAGGTTCAGGCGGCGGATGATGAAGGTGTCCAGGTGCTCGTCGTAGAGGACCTTCGGGATGTCGTAGATACTCGGCGCATCCGGACAGGACACCACGCCCTCGCGGTCGATGTCACACATCAGCGCGATCTTGTTTTTGAGAGAGTCGGGGACGTCGCGGTCGCATCGCAAAACGACGGCATCGGGAACCAGGCCAATCGAGCGAAGTTCGGCCACCGAGTGCTGGGTGGGCTTGGTTTTCAGCTCTTTGGAGGGGCCGAGGTACGGAACCAGTGACACGTGTAGGTAGAAGACGTTTTCGCGGCCGACGTCGTGACGCACTTGCCGCGCGGCTTCCAGGAAGGGCTGCGATTCGATATCGCCGACGGTGCCGCCGATTTCGGTGATGACCACGTCGGGCTTTTCGCCGTTTGCGTCGGCATTGCCCATGGCGACGATGCGGGATTTGATCTCGTCGGTGATGTGCGGGATGACCTGGACGGTCTGGCCGAGGAATTCGCCGCGGCGCTCTTTGGCGATGACCGAGGAATAGACCTTGCCGGTGGTGACGTTGCCGCCGGCGGAGAGGTTGCGGTCGAGGAAGCGCTCGTAATGCCCCAGGTCGAGGTCAGTTTCTGCGCCATCTTCGGTGACGAAGACCTCGCCGTGCTGGAAGGGGTTCATGGTGCCCGGATCCACGTTGAGGTAGGGATCGAGCTTTTGCATAGTCACTTTCAGACCACGCGAGGTAAGCAGGCGGCCGAGCGAAGCCGCAGTTAAGCCTTTGCCGAGGGAGGAGGCAACGCCTCCTGTAACGATAATGTATTTCGTAACCACGGGACTTCAGAATATCGCTTGCGCGGGCACGAGCGCAAGCTATTTTTCACAATGGCGGATACTTATTTCATATTTGGGTAACTTTTTCGGAGTTGCGCCCCATCCGTCAGCAGGAACGCAGCGACAAATGCGAACTAAGCGATGCTCTCGAAGATCATGGTCGCCTGGATGCGGTCCCCGCCCATCAGCCCCTTACTGCCCGAAGAGGCAGTAGTAATCGTGTGCAGCCGAAACCCCTGCGAAGCCTTGTCGTTGATTACCCTCTCAAGCTCTGTCAGATTAGCTGAGCCGGTACCGATGAACTTTTCCTTCAGAACCACCTGAAGAACTTCATAATGAGGCATTTTCCGCCCTCCGTTAAAGTAGTTTTCAATATTGCACGCAAAACAATACTCGGGCGGATGCATAAACGCGATCACGTCGTTACCCTCGGGGCTATGCCTGATTTAACGAATAAGACCATTGCAGTTTTGGCCACTGACGGATTTGAGGACTCCGAGCTGACGAGCCCGGCAGAGGCCGTAAAGGATGCCGGTGCGACCGTGCACGTTATCTCCACCGAAGATGGCTCCATTGAGGGCAAGAACGGCACGAAGGTGGACGTCGATAAGCTCACCAGCAGCGTTTCTGCCGATGATTACGATGCTCTGATTCTGCCTGGCGGCACCGTGAATGCGGACCAGATTCGCATCGATAAGGATGCCGTGGCGCTAGTGAAGGGATTCGCCGCAGCTAACAAGCCGATTGGCGTTATTTGCCACGGCGGTTGGATTCTCACCGACGCGGATGCGCTGAAGGGCCGCACGATTACCTCCTACATCAGCGTCAAGACCGACCTGGTGAACGCTGGCGCCAACTGGGTCGATGAGGAAGTTGTCGTTGACGGCAATCTGATTTCCTCCCGCACCCCGGCTGACCTTGAGGCTTTCAACAAGGCGCTCGTAGAGAACTTCTAACCCACCCGCCTGCCCCAAGACTCATCAAAGGAAGGCTGTTGCCATGACTTCGTATTGGGATAATCCAAAGTCACTGTGGAATCAGATCCCACAAAATGATGCGGAAGATACTTCCGCTCAGCAGCCCTCCACTCCTGAGCAACCTCCCGCACCTGAACAGCTTCCGCCACAGCAAGGGCACTACCAGGGATTGCTCTCGCACAACACTATCGTTATCCAGCAGATTCGAAACTTCATGGCGGATGATTTCGACATCCTGGATACCGAGGGCAATTGCATCGGCAAGATTGAAACTACTGGCGGCACGCTGAGCCGAATGTTTATGGGCTCTCGTCGTCTGACAGTGTCCGAGCCAGACCGCACTCCGGTATTCGTTATTACCGATCCGACCGATTTCGCCCTTGACAGCTACGAGGTCTACTACCCCGACCCGCAAGCGACAAGCCCTGAAGGCAAGCAACAAGGCGGAGCAGAGTCATCGCGCCTATTGGCAACTATTCAGCAGAAGTTTGCGATCTTTAAGCGGCGGTTGGAAATCTCCATCCCCGGTTTTGCAAATTGCGAGGTCGACGGCGACGTCTGGCATTACGACGCAACCTTCAACATCAACGACATCAAAGTTGCAGAGATGTCACGCAAGTGGTCGGGTTTTGCAAATCTGCTATCCGGCAATGACCGCTATGTGCTGCAACTGAAGGATGATTTGCCGCCACAGCTACGCGCGGCCATTATTGGTGCCGCTATTGCCCTGGATTTGATGGCGAAAAAGGCGCAATCCGACTAGCTGATTTCACTGTCGGCTCGCGCCTTCTATCAAGGGCTACTACTCGCGACTATCGCTACCGCGGTTCTGTAGCCTGAGCGATGCGTCCGTCGATTTCCGTGATTCCATCAGAAACCGCATTGACATGTTCTGGGCGAACATTGGCATTGTCATTGATGCCACCTTCCACAACGGCGGTTACCGGTACACATGGAACCTCAACATTGCGCCCCAGCGCGTTAGCTACCAGCGCAATTGCCCGTGGCGAGAAAGTCAGTCCGATGTGGCCCGACAGGTCCGCAGAGCACCCATCCTGCAGCAGAATGTTGTTGGACGTTGGTGCCTGCCACTGGCTTGCAGCCATTGGAGTGACGGCTTCATCAACTTGGGTAGAGATTGCAACGTAGTTGACACCCGGCTGCTCCAAGCCGCCCTCATTCATCTTGGCCATGAAGTCGCTGTGCTGCAGCAAATCCACCAGGCTGGGGCTGACAATGTACCCCGCAGCCTTATTGCCAGCATTGTCGAACTGGTCGAGCTGCTCCAAACCGTAGGAGATACCGAGCAGCGATGTGCCGTGCAGGACGCCCGCCAGGGACACCACCGTGCCGACACCCCGGCCCTGCTCCTGCTTGGCGTAGGCGGCAGCCAAGGTGCCACCAGCAGAGTGACCAACAATATCGACGGCGGTAGCACCAGTTTCAGCCTTGAGGGTGTCAATCTTTGCAGTCAGCTCAGCCAAAGCGGTGTCCAGCGGGGTCATGTTGCGCATGGTTGGAATAGAGCCAAGCACCGAAAACTCGTCAGGACCCAGCTTGCCGACGTTAAATGCGTACAGGCACTTCCCCATTGCCTTTAGCTCAGGTGCCATGCGCGCATAGGTCTGGTACGAGTTCGAGTTCATCCCGTGGATCATGACCACCGGATTCTCACCAGGAGCAGGAACACACTGCACATTTGTGCCCTCGGGACTGATATTTTCCGTCATCCCCTGATTAACCATGACGGTGGGGAAATCATTTGCCTTTGGCCCCCACTCGCCCATTTCCGTCCAAGACAGAACCTGATTATTACCAGTTGTCGAGGTCGGTGAGGCAGCCGCGATGGGAGCCGCCGCCAGAGCGACACCAGCTGCAGCCAACAGTGCTGTGACCGACCGTGTCAGCTTCGAAAATGCCCGATGAGTGCCCATGGTTACTCCTTGCGTAGAGCAGTGAATAGTAAAACGGTTCCAATAAGAACTACGGCATGGGCAAGAGCCAAGAATTACAGGCTATGAATCGTTATCGTACTCTGAAAGGCGATCAATGAGAACGCCTCAAAAGGGTCAATAAAATGCGAGTTAAATATAACTGTAATACTATTTCCTTAGAGGCCTGCAGGCTTTTAAAGTGATATCGACCACAGGTCAACACAAGCCACACTTTCTTTGCAATCCCCGGGATTGCTGCCGATGCCCAAATCGCCGGTAAGATTAAACGTTCGTTTCACATTTATGTCGGCCCGCCATCGATGCGGGCATAGTTTGCGACAGCAGTTTGGAAGCTTCGCCCTAAAAGTAACTCTCGTGAAGATCCAATACGTTTCGTTCGCTTCCAAAAGATACTATTAGAGTAGTTTCTCTCCGGTTAAAGATTAGGACGGGTACCCATGGTCGCTGCACAGGAAACCACACTGCAAGACATATTAGAGGGAACAAAACAATATATTGTTCCGCTTTATCAACGCCCCTATCAGTGGGGCAAGGCGCAGCTTCAGGATTTGTGGAACGACATCATCGAACTCACTGAAGACCGGCAAGAAGGCGACCGATCCAGCCACTTTATTGGCTCCCTGGTTTTAGCCCCTCCGCCGGTCTCGGTTGCGGGTGGTGTTGCTACGTTCTTGGTGGTCGATGGCCAACAGCGACTCACCACTTTAACTCTCCTTCTCGCAGCGATTCGGGACTATCGAGATGAAAAGGAACCCGAAGCTGAAGCCGGAATTGAGATTCACAACCGATTCTTGGTCAACCAGTACAAGAAGGGCAGACAACATATTAAGCTTGTTCCAACTCAAGCTGATCGCGCCTCTTATGCGGCAGTTATAAAAAACCTTCCTCACTTGGGTGGAACCGACCGCATTGGCGAAGCATATCGTTTTTTCCGTACGCAGTTGGAGAGAATTGATGATCCGGAGGATCCAAACGATATTGCTAATATTCAGGACGCAATTGTTGAGGGCCTGTCACTGGTATCAATTAGCACTCACCCGCAGGATAACGTGCATCGTATTTTTCAGTCTCTTAATAACACTGGACTGAAACTTACACAGGGCGATCTTCTACGTAACTACATCTTCATGCGGCTGCCAGAAAATGGGGATGATGCGTACGACCGCTATTGGAAGCCGCTACAGGAGCGTCTTTCCAACGATGAAATTGAATCACTTTTTTGGGTCGACATCGCTTCAGAGAACCCACGCGCGAAAATTAGTGACACATTTGTCCTCCAGCAAAAGCGTATGGATTCGATGCACACAGAATCGGAGATTCTCAACGAACTCAAACGGTTCGCTGAGCTTTCGAGGCTTTACCAAAAGATTCTCGCTCCCGAGAACGAAGAGAATTCGAGCGTTCGCTATCGACTTCAACGGTTGCGGGAATGGGATGCGACAACCACGCACCCTTTGATGCTCACCCTGCTTACCATGCGTGAAAATGGTGTAATTGACAGCCAAGACCTCGCCCAGACTTTGTTGGTAATAGAGAGCTACATTGTCCGCCGTTTCCTCTCGGGTCGCCCCACACAAGGCCTTAACCGAGTCTTCCGTGAAGCTGCCGGTATCTTTGAGACGAATGAACCTGCGGCAATACAGCTGCGGCGATGGCTTTCCACCGGTCGAAAGCATTTCTACCCAGACGATGCTCTTCGAGCCTCTATTAAGGAGCTTCCTTACTATCTGAATGGCCGACGAGCTCATCGCCCACTTTTCTTGCGCTGGTTAGAGCAAGAATTTGGTTCTCGAGAACCAGTCGATACATCCGAATTATCGATTGAGCATGTCATGCCACAGAATCTAAGTCCCGAATGGCGATCAGATTTGTCGGCCTGGTACCCCGGGGTTGATATCGACGAAATGCACAACGCTTGGAAACACACACTTGGAAACCTCACTTTGACGGGATATAACTCTCAACTCAGCAACAAGGGGTTCGTGTGGAAGCGTGAAGAACTTGCGCGTTCCGGACTTAGGCTGAGCACAAGCCTTATTGACAGTGAGCAATGGGGACCAGATGAAATTGCAGCACGTGCAGATTCGCTTACGGACTTAATCATTACGGCATGGCCGGGCCCGACTACCGGCGATTCCTCAAGTGGCTCGGAAAACCCTAAGTGGCAGAAACTTAAAGAAATTCTCGTTGCGATTCCTACTGGTCGGTGGACTAGCTACGGAGAAATAGCGACAGCTATTGGTTCCGCACCTCAGCCTGTAGGTACCTATATTGCAAACAACGTATTGCCTAACGCCTATCGAGTAATGAGAGCCACTGGCGAGATTCCTGAAGGATTTCGGTGGTACGACGAGAGCGACACTCGCAATCCTCAGGAGCTTCTAGCATCTGAAGGTATTGAATTTTCAGCCTCGGGTCACGCGTCTAGGGCACAATTCCTTGATGCAGAAGACCTTTCTGAGTTGCTGGAGATTCCCGATACCACAGTGTAAGTATGGTGACGAGCTCAGGGAAAGAGTCTGTCCCTGAGCTTTCGTCTTCACTGGTTTCGTGGCTCTTCACGATTTAGAGTGCGTTGATCCGGGTGAGCAGCTGCCCGGAGTCAATCAGGCACCGCAAGATATAGTGGCCGAGGTTGCCGAAACCCCAGGGCGGCCCCCGTAGATGCTCTAGCCGGCCATTGATGGCCTCGACCAGCCCGTTGGACGCCCCGATGTCGAAGCAAACCGGCACATCCTCACGCCGACGCCACAACGTCCGACCCAACTGGGCCAGCTTCTCCAGACCTTTCGGCACGCCCTCACGCAGGGTGGTGATGATCCGTTCCATCAACTTCTTGCCCTTCCGATTTCTGAGACAGTGCCCCTCGACAGCGACCGGGCGGCGTCGATGATGGTGAAAGTTCCCGCATCGGCGGCTCCGGTAAACGTCAAGCCGATTACTGCCGTGCGGCAGATGGTGTCTGCGACGAGGCTGCCACTAGGCTGCACAGTAGGGTCCTGGTTTGGCCAGATGGAAGCGTCGAAACTGTCATCTTGTACCCGCCAGGACCCCTACATGTTGTGCCACCCCCGAGCCAGGCTCTGCGGTCAGATACGCACTCCAAAACGCAAAGAGCTTTTTACGACGGGTCGGCGTGGAGTTCGCTTCGCGCTCAAACTGGCCCGAGGTTATTCACCTCGCCCCAAGAGACCCTCGTCGGATCTTCCACGGGCTCGAGGTTTCGAATGCCCGCATGCTACTCCTCACCGATGAGCCCGCGTCGCGAGTTCCTGCTCTGCGACCGAATACTTGATCTCCAAGTCGACGAGGTGCCCCGATGCTGGCGTTTGCCCCGATCTCCGTGCCCCCCCATATTTGCTGCGTCCCACAATCCGGGCCACCTAAAGCTAGCTAAGCAGGCATGATGAAACTAGCTCATGTACGTCTAGTGGAAGTGGCCCTCATGTCTGAGTCTGAGTCTGTGAAAATGTCGTTCGGCGAGTCGCTGGAATTGCTCATGAAGAGACTTGCCGATGTCGACAAGCAACTCGTCGCGGACAAGCGATTCAATCCGGAAGACCAGCTGAAAGTGCCGGTCAGCACGTTCCTCAACCAGGCTGCTCGTGCTTTCAATCGCAAGATCACCGTGATGATGGAGCACCGGCAGGCCTCCGGAGATGTCGTCGAAGGCGTGAGGTTGGACATGGCCGTCAAGGGTGGCCGCGGCCAGCTTCTGGGCCACGTCGAGTTGAAGGCACCCGGCAAGAGCGCCAATCCTTACCGCAAAGCTGGCTGGTCCAAACACGACCGGGTACAGTGGGAAAAACTGTCCAATCACCCAAATCTGATCTACACCAATGGCTGGGAGTGGACGCTGTTGCGCACCGGCGCCGGAGCGCCACTGACACATGTGGTCTTGAACCCGGACGCGACTGGGGCCGCGTTGGCCGACCAAGTCGCCCAGATGGAGGACCTATTTTCCCATTTCGTGTCGTGGAAGCCATTGGCACCTTCGTCTCCGAAGGTCTTGGCCAATCAGTTGTCCCCGCTGACAGCGTTCCTGCGGGACACCGTGCTCGACGCCCTGGAAAGCACGCCCGAAAGCAAAACCGGCCTGCCCAGCCTGTACGACCGGTGGCAGGAAATCCTCATTCCTGGGGCAACCGTGAAGGACTTCGCGGACAGTTTCGCCCAAACCTTCACCTACGCCCTCCTGCTCGCCCGGATCGAGTCCAACCGGCCCGCCGATGAGTTCACGGCGTCCGCCGTGACGAACGCTCTGCTAAAAAACGGGCACAAGCTCATCGGCTCCGTGCTGGAAATGATGTCGCAGAAGTCGTACCGTGAGCCAGTCGAAGGGCCGGTGGGGCTGCTGGAAACGACCATCGGCGCCGTCGACCCCGACAAGCTCGCCGCGAAGTCGGACCCTTGGCTGTACTTCTACGAAGACTTCCTGGCCACCTATGACCCCAAGATGCGCAATGACGCCGGTGTCTACTACACGCCGGTGGAAGTCGTCCGCTTTCAGGTTAGGTTGCTCGACGGAATTTTGCGCTCCCGGTTTGGCCGTCAACGCGGGCTCGGCGCCGATGACATTCAGCTCCTCGATCCGGCGGCCGGCACGGGTGCCTACCCATTGGCAGTGGCCGAACATGTACTGCGGGATTCCCCGGCCCCGGTCGATGATGCCAGGAGCCTGGCACGGCGGATGTTCGCCTTCGAACTCCTGGTTGGGCCGTATTCGGTTGCTCATTTGCGGTTGACGCAGATGCTGGAACAAACCGGCGCGGAGCTGGGTGCCGACGGAGTGCAGGTGTTCTTGACCAACACCCTCACCGACGCAGGTGACATCGCAGGCGCCAACCAGCAGATATCCATCTGGGAGATCGAGCAGAACCTCAACGAGGAAACTCGCAGGGCAGGCCTGGTGAAGAAGGCCGATACCCACATCCGGGTAATCCTTGGCAACCCGCCATACGATCGCGGCTCGCGCCAAAAGACCCTCGGTGCTGGCTCGGAACAGTTTCCCAACGTCATTCTCGAAGAGGTCAACGGCCGCGCTCCGCTGCTCGACGACTTCATCAATCCACTCAAAGCGATTGGCGCGGGTGGGCAGGCAAAGAACCTTTACAACAGCTACGTCTACTTCATTCGCTGGGCGATCTGGAAGGCATGCGAACAACACCGGGATGAAGCCGGTGTCGTCTCGTTCATCACCTCGTCGTCGTACCTTCGCGGACCGGGGTTCGCCGGCATGCGGGAGTACATGCGCCGCATGTTCGATGAACTGTGGATCGTCGACCTCGGTGGTGAGGGGCGCGGGGCGAGGAAGGAGGAGAACGTCTTCGCGATCCAGACCCCGGTGGCGATCTTCTTCGGGATCCAGTGGGAGAAGACGAGCACCGGGTCGACGAAGAAGCACAGCGATCGAATCAGGTCGAAGGCGACTGTCCACTATCGGCGTGTGGAGGGCACCCGGGAGGAAAAGCTCGACGCCTTGTCTGCGGTCACCGAGCCGGGGGCGGACTCGGATTGGGTGCAGCTGGAGTCTGACGACTGGCATGGGAAATTCGTGCCGGATACGGCCGCGTCGATGACGGCGTTCGCGCCGTTGGACTGGGTATTCCCGTGGCATGTCTCGGGCGCTCAGTACAAGCGGAAATGGCCGATCGCCTGCTCGGCTCAGGTCCTGTCGGAACGATGGGCCGAACTCTTTTCTCCCGGGGTAGCGGACCCAGGGCTTTTCGTTGAAGACCGGGACGTCAAAATCAGCTCGAAGAAGTATGGAGTTTTTTCCGGCGCCGAGCTACCGCAGCTCAATGAGCCTCGGGCCGTCCACTCGATGGCGGAACCAGTGCGATACGGCTACCGCAGCTTTGACCGACAGTGGGCGCTCCCGGATCATCGTGTGGGCACGTACATCCGCCAACAGCTGTGGGATGCGTTTAGCGACCGTCAGGTCTATTTTGCGACCCTCACGTCCACCAGCATGAGCGCGGGACCGGCATTGACCGTCAGCCCCTACGTCACCGACCTTGACTTCTTCCGTGGTTCATACGGTGCCAAGAACATTCATCCTCTGTACCGGACCGACGGTTCAGATGCTCCGAACGTCTCCTCGGTTCTCCTCTCCACTCTCGCCGAGGCTTATCGGCAGTCGGTGGGGGCCGAAGACGTTGCGTCGTATGTGTTCGGGCTGCTCGGCACGGGCGCGTACACGGCCAAGTTTGCAGAAGAACTCGCCGAGTCACCTGCCCGAATCCCGTTTACCAGCGACTATGCATTGTTCCAGGAGGTGCGGGACTTTGGCCGACGTCTCGTCTTCGAGCAGACGTGGGGTGAACGCTTCGGAGAGTTGAATATGTTCGGCCAACCTGTCGGACAACGGTTCCAGGGACAGGCACGCATCGACACGCCAACCTCGACCGTCGAGTACCCCGACGATTGGGCCTACGACGACGAAGCCCACACGCTTCACATCGGCGGCAGCGGCATTATCACCAGTGTCGCCCCGGAGGTCATGGACTACAACGTCTCAGGGATGAACGTGGTGGCGTCATGGTTGGGCTACCGGATGAAGACGCCGGCGGGCAAGTCATCATCTCCGTTGGATCAGATTCAAGCGGAAAGCTGGGAGTTCGACCGCGAACTATTGGAACTCTTGTGGCAAGTCGAGTTCTTCCTATCAGCAGAAAACGACGCCGCCCGACTTATCGACCGAGTAGTTACCGCAGACCTTGTCGAAATGGGACGCATGGGCCCGCCACCCGCGAATGAAACTAAACCGCCGTCCAAAAAGTCGTCTCAGCAGAGAGAACTACCCTGATCGAAATAACCCACAAAACCGCATCCCAGCAAGGTGAAGGGAAAAATGACTCCCCCGAAACGGCCATAAAGAAATCATCCAAGGCCCGACAGAGCGAAACTTCGATTCAACCATCACACTCCAGACAGAAAAGAGAAATAAAGTTGTTCATCGATACCGTCCACCTCCAAGATGTACCCTGCTTTCAGTCAAGTCCCAACCCCTCGATAGACGGCCTTTGCCAGGTCAATTTCATATTCGGAGGCAACGGCTCCGGCAAAACAAGTGCCGGGCGACAAATCAAACTTCAAATCGAAACCAACCCCCAGTACAACAGTAAGAAAACTCGCTGCCTCCTTTACAACAAAGAGTATCGTGACAGGATCATTGCAACGAGTGAAATTGAAGGAAAATTCGCACTTGGCGAAGAAGCCGCAGACGCCGAGAAGGAAATAAAGCGCCTACAAGAACAAAAACAAAAAAATTACAAAAAACTTGAAAACCTGAAAGAGCAGCTAGGAGAGCCTCAAGGAAATTCGGGCAAATACGGTTCCCTCGAAGACATCTACAAGAACCGTTACGATCTCACCTGGCCTTTTCGCAGCCACTTGTCCGAAACACTACAACAGGTCCTCCTTCCTGGGCTCCGCCGGAAACAAAAATTTTTTGAACGAGTTGAGCAGGTCGGAACAAGTGGCGCTTCGCCTGTCTCGCTAGGTGACCTCAAGACATCATTAAAGAACCTTGAAAGCTCATTAGCTGGAGAGATTCAGCATCTTCAAAAGATTAACCTCCCCGAAGCTGACTTATCATTCATTTCCAACGTCTCATATCTCCTGGATCAGATATATGTCACTAAACCCAATGGGCAAATAGGCCGAGTAGTAGCGGAACTTAAAAACACTGACTGGATCCATGAGGGCCTAGAATTCATTTCCCATGATGAAGCGAACGATGATTGCCCCTTCTGTGGGCAACGCCTGAACGCTCAGATCCTTGAAGAGATCAACAATCTCTTTGATCAAACTTACGAGAACCAGCGACATGCACTAATCGACGCAAAGACCGCTGCCGAATCAGCAACTGTGGCCCTGGAGGAATGGTGGAGCCGTGTCGACTATCCCAATCTGAAGGGCCAATTGCGCGATACCCTGAATGAGATTCGTGCCGAAGTTTCCAATTTGACCAACAATCTTCGGACAATGTCATCAGAGCTTGACCGAAAGCTGCAGTCAATGGGAACGCCCATTGCCAGCGACGCCGTTATAGACATTTCAATCTTGACCAGCCGCATCTCTGACTTTAATAAACTAGTTGAAACGAATAATTCGATCTTCGATTCTAGGTCCACCCTGAAGGAATCGGCCCAACACGATTTCTTCAGCTTTGTCTTTAATGAAACCAAGGACTCAAGGGAAGATTCACACGAGTCGGAGAGTAGAGTTCGTGCAACGATCCAGAAAATGTCCGAACGCATAAAGATGATTGAGGATGAAAACTCCAATATCGAGAAGCAACTCGAAGCGCTGAGAAACGTAGGAAAGTCATCCGAACTCACCCGTTTGTTTATAAATCGGATGCTACGCAACATTCATGGCGACTCATTCAGTCTAGAGCCGTCTGGGAACTCTGGCCGATATCGCGTTGCTCGCGCCGATGGCTCTCCAGCCAACGAAACTTTAAGCGAGGGTGAATCCCAGATCATCGCATTCTTATACTTCATTGCAGACATCAATAATATTGATGATCCCCAGGGCGTTTCCGATACTGAAGCCGCGACAGTTATTATTGATGACCCCATGTCGAGTCTAGATTCAGAATGGCTATTCGTGGCGGCCACATTAATTAAACAAGTCATCGCACGAATCGACGACGGAAGCAGCAAGGTCGATCAGATATTCTGTTTGTCACATAATGAAGTTTTCTACAATGAGCTATGCTACGGTCGTGAGCGCTCATCTAAACCCGGTGGCAAAATCGCACATTACCGAATCGCCAAAGGCAAGTTTCATCACCATCGTGTGAAGCGAACGGATAATGGTTCAGTGATGAGCGGTTACTCTGCCCTGTGGCACGATGTATTCGCCGCACGGGAAGGGACGCTTTCGAATGTGAGCTCGCTTGGTAATACGATGCGAAGGATTTTGGAGTCCTATTTCCAATTGACTAACGGACTTAATCTGACAGAGATTGATTTCGAGGCAACCGAGGAAGAAGAAGTAATTTTTAACAGCCTTCGCAGCTGGTTACATTCCAACTCCCACAATGCCCTTGATTCACTATTTGTAACTGTCAACGAAAACGAAGTTGGGAGCTATCTTAAGGTATTTGAACAGATTTTTCGAAGTTCCGGCCACGGTCCACATTTTGATATGATGATGGATAGGGCAAAGCCTCGCTAAGGTGTTTTTAACCTGCCCTTATCAGCGCCAGCGGTCTTCTCAACCAAGTATGCCGGTTCGTGTGATTCTTCTTTCGCGGCAATTTGACATTCTCCTCACACTTCCACATGTACATAGCATTAAAAAAGGTCGCGGTCTTTTTAAGAACGTTCCTTTTTCCTAAGTATATGCTCGCCCGCATCCGCGCAAACATCCTCAATCAGCGGCGAGGCTGACGAATCGCTATCCCAAACAGGCTCTTCAATTTCGAGTGCGTTGATCCGGGCGCGCAGCTGCCCGGAGTGAATCACGCACCGCAAGATGAAGTGGTCGAGGTTGCCGAAACCCCAGGGCGATCCCCCGTAGATTCTCTAACCGGCCATCGATGGCCTCGACCGGCCCGTTGGACGCCCCGATGTCGAAGCAAACCAGCACATCCTCACACCGACGCCACAACCTCGGACTCAGCTGAGCCAGCTCCTCCACCCCTTTTCGGCACGCCCTCACGCAGGGTGTTGATGATCCGTTCCATCAACTTCTTGCCCTCCGATTTCTTCGGGCGCCCGTAGGCCTGGATTATGTCCTGGTAGAACATCCACGTGACCTCGAGTGCCACGCATGCGTCATCGGTGGCCCACAACAGCTCCAGCCGCCAGTTCTGCCGCTTGGTGAGGTAGTTCCTCCTGGTCAGCAAGATTCACCGGTGCTTGTACAGCGGATCATCCTTGCGTCCACGACGCCCGGTGATCTCACGTTGGAGCCTCTGCCGGAAGCCAGTGAGCTTGTCCGCAGCCAGATGCACGACGTGGAACGGATCCATCACCTTCCTCGCCTAGGGCAGTACCTGGTCGACGACGGTAGCGTAGCCGATAAAGCCTCCCATGGTCACAACCTGCACCTGGCTGCGGAAACCAGGGACGCGTTTTGACAGCCACGTGCACAGCACGTCCGCGCTGCGGCCTGAGCAGATATCCAGTAGCCGGGCCGGCCCATGGCCATCGGCCAGCGGGTGAGGTCAACCAGGATCATCACCAGGATGGACGGCTGGCCTGGCTTTCAGGTGTGCTTCCACACATGGCTCATCCACTTTAAGGATGCGCACCCCGTCCAGATGGGAGGGGTTATCGTAGACGAGCTGTCGGCAGGCATCCCACAGCGACCTGAATGACCAGTTCCCAACCAACCCGAGGGCCTTGGCGGTGGCGGCTACGCTCATCCGGTCGATGGCCAGCCGCTGGAGAATCCAGCCGGAAACCCGGTAGGTGAGGTTGACCCCATCATTGGCGCAGTTGAGGGAGGCTTAGAAGATTTTCCTCCGACATTGTTGAATGGTGCAGGTGAATCTAGGGACACGAACGTGCAGGAAGGTGGGAAACCCCACGCCCGGCAGGTCAACCAATCAGCGGACAGCGTAATCACACAGGTTCCCGGGCTGGGTGCAGTCGGGGAAGTGCCCCTCGACAGCGACCGGGCGGCGTCGATGATGGTGAAAGTTCCCGCATCGGCGGCTCCGGTAAACGTCAAGCCGATTACTGCCGTGCGGCAGATGGTGTCTACGACCAGGTTGCCACCAGGCTGCACAGTAGGGTCCTAGTTCGGTCAGATGGAAGCGTCGAAACTGTCATCTTGTACCCGCCAGGACCCCTACATGTTGTGCCACCCCCGAACCAGGCTCTGCGGTCAGATACGCACTCCAAAACGCGAAGAGCCCTTTTTACTTCGCGGATAACGCACTTCATTTAAGGCGATTTTTCTCGCAATCGCCTCATTAGGATCGATTTCAGCCCTACGGGCTAGTAAAAGAAAGTAGCTCAGCACATCTGCAAGCTCGTCCTCAAGGTCAGCTTTTTCATATTCGGCGTCCCATTGAAAGAGCTCGAGCAACTCAGCAGACTCAATTGAAATCACTTTAGCAAGATTCTCAGGAGTATGAAAAGTCTCCCACTTTCTGTCAGCAGAAAACTTAAAAAGCTGCTCTACTGTTTCTCTACTAATTTCCATGCGTTTCTACTTCTTCAACTCCCCAACAACCCCAACCTGGCCCGCCGCATCCGACACAGCGTCCACACGTTTCACTGCAGGGTCAGCACCCCAGCGATCGTCAGGCAGAGCACTGACACCTTCACGGCCAAAGCCATCAGTGCCCACCACAACGTGACCGGCCACGTCCTCACCTGCACCGAAGCCCTCAGCCAGCGCCACCGCCAGATCGGCAACCAGGCCAGCACCGAACTCCGGGTCCTCCCCCTTATCAATCGCAGCGCGCGAGACAGTGCCGTGATTACCAACAATCACAATGCCAGCAGCCGGGCGCAGCGTCCCCTCTTCATACTCGACAAAACCGCCGCCCTTTAAGGCCTCCAGCAGCAGCTTTCGGTCCGCAGCGGTTGCCCGCTCTCCCCCATCCTTATCCAGCTCCAGCACTGGAGCCAACGCCTGACCAGCCTGGCGGCCTGGCTCGCGGCGCTCCGGATCCAACTGCACATCGGCCGGCAGCGAGGTAGAAACCGTGTCCTTCAACTCATCCGCGCCAGCGGCAGAGAGGAACTTATCGGTCAGCTTCAACACTCCGGCATCGGGGGCACCAGCAGCGCGCAGGGTCTCGGAAACCCCTGCCAGCTGCTCATCGGTGGCATCGGGAGTCGCGATAACAAGGACGGGCACATCCTTCAAAGAATCCTTGACGATCTCCCCGACGATGGGCTCGATGATGCGGTTGGCTTCATCAGCACGCGCTTGCTGCGCATCAGCGCGAGCAACAGCGGCATCGCGCTCAGAGGCGGCACCGGTACCGAAATCAATGCCAGCACCAGCGGGGTTCAGCACATAAGCACCCAGCGCAGCACCTGCCGCCACACCGAGGGCAGCACCTGTCACACCGGCTGTAAACTTCCCGCTCCTGCGCTTCTTTGCCATCGCCCGTCCCTCATTCCTTTCGCCGACGCCTCAATCAGCACTGACAGCTGAAATCTCAGGCGCTCACAATGCTCAAGATACCGCTATAACTACTTAAACAGCCCCTGGAACCACAGTGCAATGGAGTTCCAAGTGTCAATCAGATTCTCGCTGACAGAACCATCACCGGAAGTACCAGCGATAGCGAAGATCACCGCAACGGCGACAAAGATAGCCAGGATAGCCCAGGCCACACCGAAACCACGGCTATTGACCTGGTAGAGGTCGGCGACCATGCGACCGTCGACAAGCTTCTCGCCGACCTTCAAACGCGACAGCAACGCCGACGGCACACCGCTTTGATCCTCAGCGTGGTAAATGCTGTCGATGTTCTGCGGGGCGCCGACGGAGACGACCATGTCGGCGTCGTGATGCGCGGCGAAGACCAGCGCCAGGTCAGTGGCGGAATCGGATAGCGCCGGGAAGGTCATGGCGCCAATGCCGAGGTCCTGAATGCGCTCAAGGCCCACCGCGTGACCGTCCGGATCGGCAGGCAGAATCACGCAACCGGCAGACCGCAGCGCCTCGGAGTTGATGTTCTCCGGATCACCGATGATGTAGTCCGGCTCGTACTTCAGGTCGAACAGCGTGTCCGCACCGGTGTCGACACCGATGAGCAGCGGCTCGTACTCGCGGATGAAGTTCTTCAGATCCTCCAGCGTCTTGCGGTGTCCCTCACCAGGGCTGACCACAACGACCTTGCGGCCACGCAGCGGCTCCGTCTCGTCCGGAATGCCCAGGCCATCGATGTAGAGCGGGGACTCAGTCTTGGCGAACTCCACCAAGTTGCCAGAGAGCGCCTCCAGGCGGTCGACCATGCTGGTGCGCCCCTCGTCGAAGGCTCGCTCGAGCTCGTCCTGGTCGACTTCGTCGCCCTGACCAATCAGGCGGTCACCGTGGTAGAGCTTGCCGTCGTCAAGCCTGCCGTTTTTGCCGTCCTTGAGCTTCTCAAAGACCTCGTCGCCGACGTTCTGCACCATTTCGATGTCGGCGTCGCGCATCATCTGCGGGCCGTAATTCGGCACAAAACCCGTGGTAAACGCGCCAGTGTTCACCACTGCGGCGACCTTGGCATCAATCAACTGCTGTGCCAGTGGACGCGAGATATCCGGCGCATCGATCACCACGATGTCGCCTTCGCCCATGCGCTTCAGCGCACGATCCAGGCGGGAACCGTCCCGCACAGTCCCCGAAATGCCAGGAAGATCTTTTTCGTTCCGAGAGAACAGACTCATGGCACTTAGTGAAACATAAGTGCAGCTACTTGGCCGTGAAGGCGCGCCGAGCTTGATCCAGAAGATCTTGCGCGTGCGCACGTCCGGAGTCCGAATCGTCCAAGCCCGCCATCATCCGCGCGAGCTCATCAATCCGCTCCTCATCACCCAAGCTCGTGACCTTCGACGACACCGCACCCGAGCGCGCATCCTTGCTGACCACCAAGTGGGTATCCGCAAACGCCGCCACCTGAGGCAAGTGCGTGACGACGATTACCTGGTTATTCACCGCCAACTGCTTCAGGCGCTTGCCAATTTCCACAGCCGCGCGCCCACCAACACCGGCATCGACCTCATCGAAAACCATCGTGTGTCCGGCCTGTCCTTCGGCGAGGACAACTTCCAATGCCAGCATGATGCGGGAGAGCTCACCGCCGGATGCGGAGGAGGCCAGTGGACGCGGCTCGGCACCTTCGTGGGCGCGGAGCTTGAACTCGATGTTGTCCACACCAGCGGGGCCAAAGGTGTCGGCCTTGGTGATCTCCACCACCAGCGAGGTATGTGGCATGGCCAAGCCCTTGAGTTCCTTGGTCACGGCCTCTTCCAGGTGCTTTGCGGCTTTTGCACGAGCCTTGGAGAGCTTCCGCGCGGTGGTGCCGAGTTTCTTCTCCGCGGTCTTGATCTCCGCGGTGAGCTTGTCCAGGGCTTCGCCGGAGACATCCAGCGTGGCGAGCTTGCGCTCCGCCTTATCCCGCCAGGCCAAGACACCTGCAATGTCCGGGGCGTACTTGCGTGTGAGGTTCTTGATCTCCACCTGGCGCTGCATGAGTTTGTCCAGGGACTCGGTTTCCTCCGGCAGACCGGAGAGAAACGCGCCGAGGCCAGCGGAGATTTCCGAGAGCTGGCTGGTCAGTTCATTGAGCTGGTTGGAAAACTCGGTGAGTTCCTCGTCGTCTGCAGCGGCGAGCTCGTTCGCGGCGGCGCCGAGGAGTTCAGCGGCGCCGGAGTCCTCGGTGGCGGCATCCATGCCAGTCGTGCTCACGGCAGCGGCACCATCAATGGCGGCCAATGCCACGGCGGCAGCGTCGCGGAGACCATCTAGGTCCTGCATGCGGCGGATCTGCGAGGCCAGGTTCTGGTCTTCGTCCGGCTCGGGTGAGACCGCGTCGATTTCTTCGATGGCGAAGCTGAGCTGGTCGGCACGCATGGCCAGCTCACGGCGCTTGGAGGTCTTCTCTTCCAGTTCTTTGGCCAGGGAGCGCCAGTGTGCGCGCTGCTGACGGTAAGTTTCCAGCGTTGGCGCGATGGTGTCGGCATCCATGCGGTCGATGGCCGCGCGCTGCTCATCGGCGCTTTGCAAGCGCAGCTGATCGTTCTGGCCATGAATGGCGATGAGGCGCGTGGAGACATCCGCCAGTGCCGCAGCCGACGCACCGCGACCGCCAACCCACGCCCGGGAGCGCCCCTTCGCGGAGACCTGACGAGCAAGCAGGTACTCGTCATTCTCATCGCGCTCGCCGCCGAGCTCAGCGACCACAGCATCGATGGTGGTGGACTCGTCCTCAGAGAGATGTTCGGTGGACACGCGGCCTTCCACCAGGGCCTTGTCTGCGCCGGTACGCACGCGGCCGGCGTCGGCACGCGCGCCACAAAGCAACTTGAGGCTTGTGATCACCATGGTCTTACCCGCACCGGTTTCACCTGTGAGTACGGTCAGGCCTGGGCTGAATTCAAGCGTCGCGTCGGGGATAACGCCGAGGTCGCGGATGGAAATCTCAGTCAGCATGGCGCCTGCAATCAGTCCTTCCCTTGAAGTGTGGGGTCTTGTCTGCCGTGTTTAGGGGCTATTGCGCCTCGGCGGGGCCGCGCCACCCGGACGTCGGCAAGCGGAACTTGTGCACCAGACGGTCGGCGAACGGCTGATCGTCCAGACGCACCCAGCGCACCGGCTGTGCGCCGCGCTCGATTTCGATACGGCTGCCCGGCGGCATGGTGATGTTGCGGAAGCCGTCGAGCACCGCGACCGCCTCGGCGGTGTCGTGGTTGGTCTCAATCGCGATAGTCGAATGCGGTGAGATCACCAGCGGGCGGGAGAACAGCGCGTGGGCGTTGTTGGGCACGACGAGCATAGCGTCGAGCTCCGGCCAGAGTACGGGACCACCTGCGGAGAAGGCGTACGCGGTAGAGCCGGTCGGCGTGGAAATTAGCACACCATCGCAGCCGTAGGAACTCACCGGGCGACCATCGACCTCCAAGATGACGTCCAGGACGCCACGGCGGTTGACATTTTCGATACTGACTTCGTTCAGCGCCCAGCCAGAGCCAATGACGCGGCCGGTGGTGTCACGGACGGTGGCGCGGATGGTCATGCGGTCTTCGATGCGCCAGGAACGCTTGATGACGCGGCTAATCGCCTCGGTCATGGACTCCTGCTCCCACTCAGCGAGGAAGCCCACGTGCCCCATGTTGATGCCGAGCACCGGCAGGTCAGCCGAGTGCGCAATGTCTGCGGCACGCAGAAAGGTGCCGTCGCCGCCGAGGACGAGGACGAGTTCGCATCCCGACGCCGCCTGCGGAGAATGCCAGTAACGTGGGTACTTGCCGAGCGTTGGGTGCGCGGCCAGCGCCTCTGGGTTCTTACCGGCCAGCACGCGGATGTCGATACCCGCGGCCTCAAGCAGCTCGGCCGCCTCGGCGGCCATTTCCAGGTTGGCGCTACGGCCGGTGTGCGGAACCAGCAGAATCTCGCGCTTGCCGGCGCTGGTCTTGGGCTTGCTTTCCCGTGAGTGAGTCTTCGCGCTGGTCGGTGAGCTGGTCGTTGAGCTGGTCGTTGAGCTAGTCATTGTGCGGCCCCTCCTCAACAGCCTTAGCGATGGCCGCGGCCATAGCCTCATCACCAATATCGCTGGCACCGCCGTCTTTCACCAGCCACAGGAAGAACTCCACGTTGCCACTCGGACCCGGCAGCGGGCTGGCCACCGCCGCCCGGAAGGACAAGCCCAGAGTGCGGGCATATTCGGCGACTTCTTGGACAACTTCCTGTCGCAGTGCATCGCTGCGCACGACACCACCGGAGCCAAGGCGCTCCTTGCCCACCTCGAACTGCGGCTTGACCATTGGTAGCAGGTCAGCGCCCTCGTCGAGGCAGGAGACAATTGCGGGCAGGACCAGCTTCAAAGAAATAAACGACAGGTCGCCGACCATGACATCGGCCGTGCCCCCGAGGATCTCCGGGGTCAGCGTGCGGACGTTGGTTCGGTCGAGCACAACCACCCGTGGGTCATCCTGCAGGCGCCAAATCAGCTGACCGTAGCCGACATCGACGGCGTAGACGGTATCGACATCGCGGCGCAGGCACACATCGGTGAAACCGCCTGTGGAGGCGCCGGCATCCAGCACCTTCCGGCCCTTCAAGTCCAGGCCCTGCGGCTCGAAAGCTTCCAGCGCGCCGAGCAGCTTGTGTGCCCCGCGCGAAGCCCAGTTCTCGTCTTCTTCCAGACCACTGACGCGAATGGACACGTCGCCTGTCACCGCAGTCGCGGGCTTGGAGGCAACAAAACCACCGACCTCTACTCGGCCGGCTTTAATCATGTCCACTGCCGCCTCACGGGAGCGAGCAATCTTCCTTCGCACCAGCTCCGCATCGAGCCTGCGCTTAGGAGCTTTCTTTGCCACCGCGTTCACTTTCCTTCCCTGCGTGACGAGCCCAGGGCCTCATACAAAATCTCATGCGCCCGCTCGAACTGTGCGACTCTCTCCTGCGGAGTCGGTGCGGGTGCGGACAGTGCGGCCGCAACCTGCTCCCGGACGGCCTCCGGAGTTACCTCGCGCGCACCGGGCATTGCCGCCGGGCTAGGTACAGGGCCGGGTTTCGGCCCCGGCACGGGACCAGACTCCTGCCCCTGCCCTGGCTTCGGTGCGACCTCACTCATCGGCTATCACATCCGCCAGGCAGCCAGCGCCGCCGCAGCAGCCGGGCCCTCTGCGCGGACCTGCGTGACCTCGACTGTGCCAGCACGACCAGCCTCAGAGTTCCACACCATATCCGCGACCGTCAGCAGAGCCGCCACCGCGGCCTCCGCTGGCTTCGCCAACCGAGGATCCTCCGTGTCACCGCCAGAAAGAACGATGACACCGGCCTCCGCGTCGTCGTAACGCGCGGTGAAACCAGCCTGCGGAGCCGGGCGTGCCTGATCCAGCTCACGGTTCAGCGCGGTCATGTCAGCACCGATGAGCGTCGGACGGTGCTCGGGCGGCGCTGCGACGACATCCATATGCGTGGAAACGCCCGTGACCACCATAAACGTGTCCATCTTCGCAGCATTTCCGCCCGCGATGTCGGTATCCAGACGATCCCCAATCGCCAGCGGACTCTTCGCGCCCATACGCTCCGCAGCCTTAATGAACATCGGCGGCTTCGGCTTACCCGCCGACAGCGGCGCAACACCCGTGGTCGTCGAAATCGCCGCAGCGACCGAACCATTGCCGACCAAAAAACCGCGCTCCGACGGCAGCGTCGTATCCAAATTCGACACCAGGAAGCGCGCACCTCGCGACACCGCCAGCGCCGCCTCCGACATCTGCTTCCACGTCATCTCACGGTTGAGCCCCTGGAACACCGCCGCAGGGTTGTCATCAGCGGAATCCACCAGCGTGTACCCCGCCTCACGAGCCAGCTGCTTAAACGACTCCGCACCCAACACAAAAACGTTCGAGCCCGGCTCAATGACCTCCGCCGCCATCTCAATGGCCGCCTGCGCCGACGTCATCACATCGTCCGCGTGAACGTCATAGCCCAGCCCGTTGAGCTGATCCGCCACCGTCTGCGGCGCGCGCGAAGCGTTGTTCGTAATAAACACCATCGGCAGCGCCGCCTCGGTCAGCCCCTCCAGCGCGTTCGGAATCGCCGCGCCGCCCTCGTAAATCGTGCCATCCAGATCCAGCAGAGCGGCATCATAGGAAGAAGCGACAGAAGCCATGGGGGTTCATTTCTCCTTTTACGAAATGGGAACGTTACGAAATGGGAACGCTTTACGACGAATTGTAGATGCGCAGCCCGATTGCGCCAGCGGTGACTGGTTTTGCGAGCCGGGCAGCTGGGCTGATTACTTGCTCAGCTCTTCGATGCGCTCGCGAGCATCGAGCATCTGGTCCACATCGATCTTGGCGCAGCGGGTAAACCACACCTTGGCATCGTCTTTACGACCGGCCTCCGCCAGCGCATCGGCGTAGGCGTAGAACAGACGAGCTGCGTCGAAGTCCTCGCGGTCCGGGTTCAGATCCTGGGTCTCCAGCTCGACCAGAGCCTCATCGATCTGGCCCATATCACGGCGAGCACCTGCGGCGACGATAGCCAGCTCAGTCTTGGACTCGTTGTCCAGCTGCTTGGCTTCCTCGGAGCGAGCCAGCTCGATGGCCTTCTCTGGGCGGCCGAGGCCGCGCTCACAGTCCGCCATGACCGCGAGCATGCCCGGGCCACCGGAGATGCGGCGAGCCGCACGCAGCTCAGCCAGGGCTTCCTTCCACTCACCTGCGTGGTAGGCGGCAACACCAGCGGTCTCACGAACGACACCGACGCGACCTGCGCGGTCCTTCGCTGCGCGGGCGTGCTCCAGGGCACGCTGCGGGTCTTCAGCCATCAGGATTGCGGACATGATCATGTGACGAGCGACCTTGTCGGCGTTGTCCTTAGCCAGGCTCTTCAGATCCTGGCGCACACTCGGGTCGAGCTCGTCTGCGCGAATGTCATCTGGCAGCTTCGGCTCGTTCTTGCGGGCCTCAATGCGCTCCTCGCGGAAGCCTGGGCGCTGCGGACCGGTGCGGTGCGTACGCTTCTCATCCTGGAAGCGGCCACCACGGTTGGAGCGACGTGGCTTGCCACCACGACGGTCGAAGTTGCGACCTCCCTGGCCACCGCGCCCGCCCGGGCCGCGACGATCATTGCGCTCGCCCCGGTCGTTGCGCTCGTTACGATCATTGCGGTCGTAACCGCGGCCACCGCGACCACCACGGTCATCGCGGTTAAAACGCTCATTACGATCATCGCGATTGTTGCGGTTGTAACCACGACCGCCACGACCACCGCGCTCATTGCGGTCACCGCGGTTAAAGTCACGATCGTCGCGATCATCACGACGGAAGCCCCGCGAACCACGGGAATCGCGGTTACCGCCATGACCACCGTGACCACCACGGCCACGACCACCTGGGCCACCGCCCTGTCCACGACGATCGTTGCGGTTGCGCCCGTTAAAGCCGCCCTCGCCACGACCATGGGAACGGTTAGACCCGCGGTTTCCGCGATTTCCTCGGCCTTCGCCGGAACGAGGACCTTCGTGCTCAGCCATGAAGTCGGAGCTCCTTATATGTAATGAGTAAAAGAATTTATGTGTTTTTAGGCTACCAGTAACCCCGGATTGCCTGGTGGTCTACCTAAAAGACCAAACTTTCATACTACTGCTAAGACCTGCCTACATTCCAGCCCAACAAACGCGCAGAACCTGTGGCTTTCCCCACTGCCTGGGACAAATCCCAGACAGCCAGGCCAACCCAGTCGTCTGTAGTGAACTGCGCAGTAGCGGTGGTTCCCTCGACGCGGAGCTCATGCTCGGCATCCGAAAGCCCGTCTGGCACGGCGAGGTTGGCGCCCAGGGCGTCGTTAAGCAATGCCTTGAGGGCGCGGGCATTACCCTGCTCAGCGCGATGTGCGGCCCGGCGGAAAACAGTGAGCGCTTCCTTGGCTGCGTCCTCGGGTGTCACGGTGGTGTCGGCAGCGAGGTCAAAGAGGCTTTCTTGCTCGAAGGTTGCGGTCTTGGGTGCCTTGGAGTCGGAAGAAGGCGTGGCGGGCGTGGTTTTTGTCGGCGCTGCATTCGTCTGTGCTGCATTCGTCTGCCCGCGACTCCCCGCACCAGCGAAACCTGGCCCCTCGGGCACTGCGGTGCCCTTCTGATACGCGGTGGCGGCGGCTCGGGCGCGCTGATCTGCAGCTTCGTTCATGTCGTGGCCAGAGTGGCCCTTGACCCATTCGAGATGAATGTTGCGACCAATGAGCAGCTTGTCGATGTCCTGCAAGATGTCCACGTTGAGGACGGGTTTGCCGTCGCGCTTCTTCCAGCCCTTGCGCTTCCATCCCGGCATCCACTTGGTAACGGAGTTAATCACGTACTGCGAATCGCACAGGACGAACAGTGGCTCATCGGGGATGTGAGCGGTGGCGCGGAGCAGCTCGGCAAGAGCGGTGAGCTCCCCGCGGTTGTTGGTTCCCTCTTTCCATCCGCCGGCGGCCCAGCAGCTGTCGTCGATATACCAGCACCACCCGGCAGGTCCGGGGTTGTGCAGGGCGGAACCGTCAACGGCAGCAGTAATAGTCATGAGGCTAGATTGTATCGGCTGCGTGGGTCCGGCCAGGAATTGCCTTAAGAGCCGTAGCAGGCGACCGGGCCGTGCGGGCCCTGGACGATGTCAATCTGAGTGTTGAAGATTGGGCTCAGAACCTCCGAACGCATCAGCTCTGCGGTAAGGCCGTGCTCTACAATCTGGCCATCCTTGACCGCACAGATGTAGTCGGCGTAGCGAGCCGCGAAATTGATGTCATGCAACACCACCACCATGGTGCGCCCCAACTCGCGCACTGCAGTGCGCAGGTACGACATGATGTCGACCGAATGAGAAATATCCAGGTTGTTCAACGGCTCGTCGAGAAGCACGTAATCCGTCTCCTGGCAGAGCACCATTGCGACATACGCGCGCTGACGCTGCCCACCGGAGAGCTCGTCGAGGTAGCGGCCCTGGAGCGCCTCAAGATTGAGGAACTCGATGTACTGGGAGATGATGCGCTCGTCCTCAGCGGTCAGGCGCCCCTGGCTGTACGGGAAGCGGCCGAAACTGACCAGCTGGCGCACGGTGAGACGCGTGACGAAGTGGTTGTCCTGGCGCAGAATCGACAGCACCTTCGCCAGATCCTTCGACTTGGTCTTGCCCACGTTGTATGGACCGACGTTGATGTCACCGGAATCGACGGCAAGGAGGCGGCCAATCATAGTCAAGAGCGTGGACTTGCCCGCGCCGTTCGGACCGATTAGAGCCGTGATCGCGTTGGTTGGAATTTCCAGGTCAACGGGGCCAATTGACACCTCGCTGGTATAGCTCTTGCTTACACTGTCGAGGAGAATCATAGCCGTCCCTTCTTCAAAACGACATAGAGGAAGATCGAACCGCCAACCAGCTCGATGATGATGGACACCACGCCCTGGGCATAGAAAACGTGATTAAGGATGAAATACGCACTGGCCAGCGTGACGTAGCCAATCAGCGCCGCCATCGGCAGCACAAAGCGGTGGTCATAGGTATCCGCGGCCTGGTACGCAATGGTCGCGACCAGGAAGCCGAGGAATGTCATCGGGCCGACCATAGCCGTCGATACTGCCATCAGCACCGACACCGCAACCAGCACGGTGATGGACCGAACCTGGTAATTCACGCCCAGATTCGTCGCGACTTCACGCCCCAACGACATGACATTGAGGGCCCGCGAATGCAGCGCAATCACCACGATTGCCGCAATCACCAGCGGGATCGCCACCGGGAAAAACTCCGGGTCCGCGTTGTTGACAGAGCCGAACAGCCGCGCCGTCAGCAGGTCAAAATCCGAAGGCGTCAGCATGCGCTGCATGAACGTCGACAGCGAAGCCAGTCCGCCACCGATGACAATGCCCACCAGCAGCATGCTGTGCATATCCGCGCCCTGCCCGGTCAGCAGCCACGCATACAGCACCAGCGACAGCCCCACCATCAGCACGAGCTGCAGCACAAACGCGCCAACCGAGCCAGCTTTCATCAGCCCCGTCGCACCGAAGAAGTACACCGCAGCGGTACTGATAGCCACGTACAGCGCCTCAAAACCCATAATCGACGGCGTAATAATTCGGTTATTCGCAATCGACTGGAACGCCACCGTCGCGACGGCATGGCAGCAGGCAACCACAATCATGGCAATCACGGCATCGAAACGCCGACGCGCAATCAGCCAAAACCCATCCGTACCGAACGGCAACGGGTTGTCCCACGCGAGCAGGCCCGCCGTAAACAACACCGCCAGGCCCGCCAGCGCAGCAATGATAATCCAGTACCTGCGCGCCGCGGCGGCCGTGCTAAACGACGTCGTTTGCGGCCCGGCCTGGTCGGCCACCGTGTGAGTTGAACTGAGATTAAGCACGACGCCGCTCCACAATCAGATAGACGAAGATGGCAGCACCCAGGATGCCGAGAATCACCGATACCGGAATCTCGAACGGGGCGATAATGACGCGGCCAATCAGGTCCGCAATCGTCACGGTGCCAATTCCCACCAGGCACACCCATGGCAGATTAGAGCGCAGATCATCGCCACGGAACATGGAGACGATATTCGGGACGATGAGACCCAGGAACGGCAGGTTGCCCACCACGACGGTGACCAAACCTGTTGCGATTGCGATCAGCCCCGTTCCCAGGAACACGATTCGCTTGTAGTTCAGACCGACGTTGGTGGCAATGTCCTCACCAAGCCCCGCAACCGTTAACCGATCGCTGAATACGAAGACGATTGCAACCACGATGACGACCAGCCACAGGAATTCGTACTGCCCTTTATAAATGGCAGTAAAAGAGCCTGCGAACCACACGCCTAGCGACTGCAGCATGTCCGTCTGCAACGCAAAGAAAGTCGAAATCGAACTGACTACCGCACCCAACATGATGCCCACGATGGGCACAACCAGACTTGACTTCAAAGCGACACGGCGCAAGAACAGGAAGAACACTGCCGTGCCGATGAAAGCGAAGATGATTGCCCCGCCCATCCGGCCAAGCATCGAGGCCGAAGGAAAGAAATACATCACGAAAATCAGGCCGAGACCAGCCCACTCCGTGGTTCCCGTGGTGGTGGGTTCGACAAACTTGTTGCGCGTAAGTAGCTGCATGACCAAGCCACACATCGCCATCGCGGCACCCGAGAGCACTAGTGCAATGGTGCGCGGTATACGCGTAGTGGCGAACATCTCCCAGCCGTCGTCGGCGCCCAGGATGTCGTATTGGCCTACAAACAGCGACATAGCCACCAGGACTGCCACAAAGGCAATCCCGATGGCTAGTCGGGAATCCAGTAACTTCTGCATAGAGTTGGTGAGGTACTCCTGTGACTGGTCAGAGAACTATTAGGCCTGCTCGAAGGCGTCGGCAAGCCCGTTCAGAATCTCCGTGTACGTGATGATGGACTCGTTGGTGTAAGTGTCCTCTGGGGCGTAGTAGATCTTGCCCTCCTTGACTGCCTTCACGTTCTTCAGCGGAGCGGCTTCCTCGACCACAGACTGTGCCGAACGGTACTCATCGGTACCGCGGACAGAGGTGCCAGCATCGCGGTCAAGCACCATGATGAAGTCCGGGTTTGCCTCAGCGATGGACTCGGCGGAAATCTCATCACCCTGGTGGTCATCGCTGGCCTTGTCGACCTCCAGCGCCGGCTTCATGCCAATCAGGTCGAACAGCGGGCCGAAGGTACGACCAACAGTCGGAGCAATGTAACCGAGGGTGCCGCCCGACGAGTTCAGCGCCATGACCTTCACGTCCGGGTTGTAAGCCTTGCGAGCGCGCTCCAGAGCCTTGTCAAAGTCTGCGATGAGCTGATCGGCTTCCTTCTCCTTACCGAAGATGGCGCCCAGGCCCTTAGCGTGCCGCTTGAGCTCCTCGTCCAGCGGCTTGCCCTCGCGCGGCTCAAACTCCACAATCGCGGAGTTCGGAGCGAGCTTCTTCAGGTCATCGTAGTACTTGCCGAAACGCTGACCGTTCACAATCAGGTCCGGGTCAGCAGCAGCAACAATTTCGAGATTCGGCTCGCGGTGATTGCCGATGTCCTGAACGTCGGGATTGTCCTTGTAGTCGGAAACCGTGAACGGGATAATCGGTTTAGGAGCTGCAGCCAGCTTAATACCCCACTGATCGAGCATCTCGAAGGAACGGTTATCCGTGGCCACAACAGAGTCAATCTCGGCAGGTACGGTCTGCTCACCATGATTATCAGTAACGGTAATAGTAGACTCGTTGCCTGCAGCTGCAGACTTATCCTCGTTACCGGCATCAGTAGAACAAGCACCAAGAACAAGTCCAAGGCTCGCAACAGATGCAACTACGATATTGCGAATACGGCCGGAGTTAGAACGCGCCACTTAAAGGCATCCCTTCGGTCACAGTAGGATTGTTAAACAAACGCCACTTAGACGCCGTTACCCAATCACTTACTTAGGTAATCATTACCTGTGAAACATTAGCTTAGGGTTCCCTATTTAACAAGTAAATACGTTATGAAATTACGCAATATTTAGGGCATATTTCGAACTTGGCTTAGCGTTGGCTAATTTGCACTGGTAGCGGGCATTTTCCGAGTAGTGCAGCCAGGTACCCCCGTTACGTTCTTACCGCGTTCCAAAGGACCTTATTGCGCCGGCGGGGCTATGCGAGAAAGAGCTTTTCTTATAAGTTGCCGAAAACCTGAAGCACACTAACCTCATTACCCGTGAATACAACTAACCTGGGCCGCGCGAACCATCGCGCTCAAGCCGCTGGCCTAACCGCGGTCCTACTTCTACCACTCGGCACTATGACCCCAGCGCCCGCATCGGCCAGCCCTGACACCTCGCTGTTTAATGCAGTCACAACAGGGATTAGTGCGACCGAGACACAGGCCGCCGGACAGTCTGCTACCACCACGGCGCCTACCAGATCTCAAACCCCTATCGAGTCCGGCTCACTCTCCTCACTCAGCAACTTCCGCGATGTAGCGGGAAGTAGCGCCAACCCAATCATGACCGAGGACGGTCGCCGTATCCGCCAAGGCCTCGCATACAGGTCAAATGCTTTACGAGAGCCAAGCGACGAAGATCTTGCCCGCATGATTGAGGCAGGTGTGACACACGTCGTGGATTTGCGAAACATTAAAGAGCGCAACGAATCCCCAGACGTCTTGCCCGACGGCGTGACTTACCAAGTAGCGGACATCATCGGTGTTCGCAATGGCTTGGGCTTTGTGAAGAATCCTGTCGTAACTACTGGCGAGCAGCTCTACGGCCACGCGCCCGAGTTCTACGAAGCGGCGGGAGACAGCATCAAAGCGCGTGATGCAGAGATTTTCGACGATGAAGTGAAATACTTCGGCCAACTGCTCGGCTATGAATTGATGATTACCGGAGAAGCACCGCGAACCGCTTGGAAGGGTCTTCTCCAAGCACTCGCATATGAAGACGGCGCCGTCGTTTTCCACTGCAGTGCTGGCAAAGACCGAACCGGCCTCGGTGCCGCGTTCCTCTTGGCCATCTTGGGAGTTAGTTACGAAGCAATCGAGCAGGATTTCCTTGCCAGCAACGCTTACCTCAATCGTGAAGACGCGGTAGACAAAAAGTGGCTCAAGATGTCGTGGGACGCTATCGAAGAGAACTACGGTACTTTCGACAACTTCGTCCGACAAGGCATCGGGCTTTCCGACGCCGACATCAACCAATTGCGCCAGAAGTATCTGGTATAGCGCCACGCCTTACCACAACAACCGTCGTTGAATGTTGTTTACTCGTGGGTAACAAAAAGTGGGTCGCAGCACCCAACCCCACACAAGGGGCAAGGCAACCACGACCCACAAAACAAGATTATTATGCCGGCGGCGACCTACTCTCCCACACCCTCCCGAGTGCAGTACCATCGGCGCTGGTGGACTT
>NZ_JASPJR010000050.1:0-291 GCF_030232065.1 Corynebacterium sp. MSK032
CTTGATGAGTATGCCCGGAGTCGGCATCAAGACCGCAGCGCAGATCCTTCTTGCGATCGGTGATGGCTCCGACTTCGATAGTGCTGGCCACATAGCTGCTTATGCTGGAATAGCGCCCGTCACTAGACGATCCGGTTCGTCGATCAGAGGCGAGTTCCCGGCACGGTCAGGCAATAAACGACTGAAAAACGCCTTGTTCTACTCCGCATTCGCGGTTATCCGCAGCCACGAACCGTCACGGCGGTATTACGAACGCAAACGCGCTGAAGGAAAACGCCACAACGCAGCAGT
>NZ_JASPJR010000051.1:0-223 GCF_030232065.1 Corynebacterium sp. MSK032
GGCGTAGATAGCTTTGCCTGCGTCGGTGCGTGGACGGCTGGTGGTGTAGCGACGGACCACGCGTTGGGCATGGACAAGGCAGCGTTGGATGCGGGTGGTTGGCCAGCAGGTTTTGATTGCTGAGTAGGCGCCTTGGCCACCGTCGAGGACAACGCATAGTGGTGGGGCGATGTTTTTGAGTAGTTGGGTGTAGGCGTGGGCGGTTTCGCGTTGTGTCCAGTGC
>NZ_JASPJR010000052.1:0-222 GCF_030232065.1 Corynebacterium sp. MSK032
GGGGGGTGTCCCTATGTTTTTGTCAAGTGTCAGGCCGATGTTGGCGAGTACAGTCTTGGGGGTAGTTTCTTAGGCGTGCCTAGGGGCCGGCCAGCGTGTGCTGGTCGGCTTCGTCTTTGGGGTTTATGCGGCGACGGGGCGTGGAGGGATTTCGCGGAAGAACTCCTTGTTTTTCAGCATCGCGTAGATGACATTGCATCGGCGTCGTGCCAGGCAGATGAC